>NZ_JBLLLQ010000022.1:0-96851 GCF_047737915.1 Lysinibacillus sp. NPDC056185 | reverse complement strand
TCAAAGATGTTGTACACAGGACATGGCAACACCATCTGTGGAGAGCTTTGTAACGCTTCTCTTAAGTATATAAGAACCCCACTGCTTTTGCTGTGGGAGTAGTCAGAAGGAAAAGGTGCATTTTTAATAGCGGGCTACAATATGATGTCCGATAGTGAAAAAGAAAAATATAACGAAAAAGCACTCGCTAAATTTGTGGGCAAAGTGATGTACGGCTATTGTTTTTGTTTACTATTAGGGGGACTGAACGACCTATTCAAAACGGAATGGCTATTTATCATCGGGCTCGTTCTCTTTATAGGTCTTACAATTTTCGTAATTGTCAATGCCAACACACGTAATCGCTTTAAAAAATAAGTTTCTATATAAGGTGAGTCGAGCGGAATAGGTAGATACCCGTGGAAGCAGAGCGAATACTCGCGGAAGCAAGGTGAATACTCGCGGAAGCAAGGTGAATACTCGCGGAAGCAAGGTGAATACTCGCGGAAGCAAGGTGAATACTCGCGGAAGCAGAGTGAATACCCGCGGAAGCAAGGTGAATACTCGCGGAAGCAAGGCGAATACTCGCGGAAGCAGAGTGAATACCCGCGAAGCAAGGTGAATACTCGCGGAAGCAAGGTGAATACTCGCGGAAGCAGGGCGAATACTCGCGGAAGCAAGGTGAATACTCGCGGAAGCAGAGTGAATACTCGCGGAAGCAAGGTGAATACTCGCGGAAGCAAAGCGAATACCCGCGGAAGCAAGGCGAATACTCGCGGAAGCAGAGCGAATACCCGCGGAAGCAAGGTGAATACTCGCGGAAGCAAGGCGAATACTCGCGGAAGCAAGGTGAATACTCGCGGAAGCAAGGCGAATACCCGCGGAAGCAGGGCGAATACTCGCGGAAGAAAGATAATGCTCATTCGAACTAACAGTGCAAAGATTCATTGCAGTAATTTAAAGTATTAGAAATGCTCATAAATAATATTTAACCAAAAAGAGTATGCTCAAATCAGAGCATACTTTTTTGGGGCTAGGGAGGACGTTTGTCATGTTGTGATAATGACATTGAATTTGAAACATTTACCACATTACAATCGTACGATATAGTAATAACTATGCGGTTAATCGAATTCAACAACATTTGAAAAGAAGGTTTTATTATGTATAGCATTGGGAAATTTTCGAATCTGTGCAATGTTCCTATAAAAACTATTCGTTATTATAGTGATATTGGGTTACTTGAGCCATCCTTTATAGACCAAGTGACAGGTTATCGTTATTATGATTACGATAAAATAAACGAGCTGAAGACTATACAGGTACTTAAACATTGCCATTTTTCATTAAACGAAATTGAACAGATTATTAAAGGGAAAAATGATAAGCAAGATTTAGAGATGAGATTAAATGAAAAAATTCAGGAATTAGAGCATCAACAAGAAGTAATCGCTGAACAAATTCAAAATATTGTCCAAGTGAAAAATTCTATAAGGAACACTGAAACGTTTAATCCAAAGCCAATATTATCAAGTTGTTACATAGAAGAACGACCAAAAACACAGGTGCTTTCCATCCGTGAAAAGATACATATTATTGAAATGGATAAGCTAGTTCAAAAATTATTTGAGCGAATCTATGCGTATCAATTTGAGATAGATGGGGAGCTTGTTGCAATTCTCCACCAACAGGACAGGAACCAAAATATAGCAGATGTTGAACTTCTGTTACCAGTAAAAGCAACTCAACAAGGGGAGTATATTAAAGTAATACCAGAAGGCAAGTATGCTTGTATAAATGTAAAGGGACCGTATTCAGAGTTACATTTTGGCTATAGTCGCTTGCAGGAATGGCTGACTGAGCAATCCCTCCAAGCAGAAGGGACTTTTATGGAGCAGTACATAAAGGGGTTAATACCAACTGAAGTAGTTAATCCAATTAATATTAAACCAAATATTGAGCTACATCCAAATGATTTTTTGACAAAAGTATTTGTGAAACTAAGAAACTAGCTAAACTCTCCAGTAGATGGAGACTTTATTCTGTATTTAGCAAGGTAAGAAATGTCTTGCTACTAAAATATAGAACGGGGTATATCGATGAAAACAAATACAGGACAGTTTGCATTTCTTAAAGGTAGTTCATATGAGATTGGACAATCACAAGCGAGAGAATTTCAAAATAACCCTTTTGCAAAATCGCTATTCTTTACGGAAAAATTAACTTCGGACAAAGCTTACTTTCAAATGCAAGCACAAATAGAGCAGTATTGCCCAGGTTTAAATAAAGAATTAGAAGGCTTTGCAGAAGGCTTTGGCTATGAGCCTGAACAACTAAATTTTTATCAAAATGCGTGGTTAATTCCTGGGGGATGTAGTTTAGGGGCTATTTTACCTGGAAAGATGGTAGATGGTAAAACATATGTTTTAAGAAATTATGATTTATCACCTGATATTTCGGATATGCGCTTATGTACTACTCGTGTTGAAGGGAAATATACTCATACAGGATTTTCTGTTTCAACATTCGGTCGAAGTGAAGGCTTAAATGAGAAGGGGCTATGTGTTGCATATGCATCATGTGGTATGCCAATTGGCAAATATCCTGGTATGAGACCTCCAGTAGTACCTGGGTTACAGTTTATGGTTATTGTTAGAGCCTTATTAGAGAATTGTAAAAATGTCGAAGAAGCAATTTATATGGTTAACAATATGCCAGTAGGAACGAATATGAATTTACTTTTGGCTGATGCAAAAGGTGACGCGGCTTTGATTGGAACATATGACGGCATTAAAGAAGTAAAACGTGCAGAACTTGATTATCTTATTGCAACTAACCATGGCCTATTTTCCGCAATACAAGAAATGGAGCCAGGCAAGCTTGAGCATTCTCAATTAAGGTATGATATTTTAGAGGAGAAATTTAAGGAAAGTGGAAAAAGATCTATTGATGAAATCCAAGAACTTCTTTTAACAGAGTTTCCAAGTGGATTATCAGTTCATAATTATAAAGAAAGCTTTGGAACAGTGCATTCAATTTTGTTTAACCTTACTGATTTACAACTGGAATTTTCATTTGGCTCACCATTACAAAATCAGATCAACAAAATAGACGTTGGTGAGAATTTAGTGAAAACACAAACATCTGTTGAATTTTATAATAAAAGCTATGGAACTGAATTTTGGAAAATAATAAAATCTTAAACAACAAAAAGACCTTTCCTTTGTGAGAGGCCTTTTTGTCGTGTCCGATTGTTAAAAAGAGAAAGAAATAAAACTCGCCAAATTTAACGCTAGGAGTTGACAATTACTAAAGCGTATTAACTCGATAAACTTTACATATTATCAGTAGAAAAAATCACTATTAATTGAAATTTTACTTTTTGGATCAAATATATTATGAGGGCTGAACGAGCTATACAGTGGCTATTATTCGTAGTCAATTTCTTTATAGGGCATACTTGTTTATTAACTTAATTCGTTCGTTACTACTTGGATAAACTCATCTCGACATTGTGATTCAAAAATAGTAACACCTTTTTCTCTGGAAAGTTGTTGTAACTTTTGAATCTTTGCTTCATCTTGCTCTATAAAGGCTTTTTCTACATATTGTAAATCTTGCAAGATATGATGTATAAATGTGTCCCCTTCTCTTTTGATATCTATAGCAATAAAATCAAAAGATAATAATGTTTTAGTAGGGGTTATAATTTTATCAAACAGATAGTTTAAAGCTTTAAACGGGACATAAGGGATACCTTTTTTATACTCATACTTCTTAATAATAGGTAGAACCTCATCAATAAATCTTTGTATTTTTTCTATATCGTAAAGCTTTGTATCTTCTAAATCATGCTTCTCAATAATTTGTTGTAATGTATCATATTGATTTTGTTCTAAAAGTTGCTTCATATAAAGGAGCTCTTCTTTGAATTTGGATCGTACTTTTTTACTTAATTGTCGATGATCAATAACAGCGTATTCGATTAGCTCCCAGTCTATCTCTGGACCAAAATGTGGCCCTAAAAAATACTTAAGTTCTTCAAAATCGCTCACTTCAGTAACTCCCTTTAAATTAGTATTCTATTAATCGTGCAGTAAAAATTAAAATTCTTATTTTTCGCTCAAGTTGTTTATAGAGCTCATTGCAAAAATCTTTCTATTATATACTGGCATTTATTTATTTCTTTTTATTTCATTTGTTAAACACATACCATGTATATAAGAGTGGTGACTGGCGACTCCTTGGGGATAAGCGTCAAAGAAGAGATCCTGAAATGTAGGAGAACGAAGGGTAAAAACGTCCTGTGATAACGCCTTCGTGACTAACATCGTGTGTTTGTACTGCGCTTTCACACAAAAACAACTATTAGCCCGACGCTCCCAGGTAAGCGCCCAGTCGGAACGGAAATCAACTTCATGATAAGATGATATTCCTTTTCTTTTACTAAATTACCAATAATTATTTATTTTACATAAAAAATCATTATATAGAAACATATAATTTTATTTCATTTTTTAAAAAAATAAAATGAACCTTTTACAATCCCCGTTTGTATAGTCAGTGAACATATAAAAAGGGAGGGTTTATTTTGGAACTTATTGTGAAGGATATTGTGAAAAAATATAATGGTGTGAACGTTTTGGATGGTGTGTCGGCCACATTTAAATTGGGATATTGTTATTTATTATTAGGTCAGAATGGAGCGGGTAAATCTACTTTATCAAAATGTATAGCTGGAGATGTAAAACCTGATGGTGGTACCATTCTATTCAATGATTCGTCTAAAAATGTACAAGAGCAAGTTGCGTTACAATACCAATTTTTTTCGAGTTATCAGCATCTTAAAATTCGTGAAGTGTTGGCTCTTTTTACTACATTGACGAACAATAAAAATGATTTGGGAGAGCTATATGAAATATTAGGATTGCCAACTTATGACCACATCTTGTTGAAAAATGCATCAGGCGGTCAACGTAAAGCAGTATCCATCTTCCTTTCTTTTTTATTAAATAAACCAATTATCATATTAGATGAGCCGTTTGCTGATTTAGATTTAACAAAGAAAAAACAATTGATGATTTACTTACAAGATGAAATTATTCGTCAACGTAACAAAATGATTATTATTATTAGTCATGAGGTGGCAGGGTTAGAACCGTTATTTGATTATGTAGCGATCTTAAAAGACGGGAAGCTCATTGAAAATAGCACACAAGATGAACTCTATAGAAAATACACAGACGCGAAATTACCAGGAATCGAAGGTCTCTACTATGAAGTGACAGGTCAAGTTTTAGGAGGAAGAGCGGGATGATGAAACAAATTGCAAAAATGTATATGTTAGAAAGTATTCGCAATCCAGGAATGACTATTGGAAATTTACTACCATCCTTTATATTTATGATTACTTCAGTGATTTGTAAAAATATAGTGACTGGAGATGCGATAGATTTTATGATTAAAGGCCAGTTTTTACCAATTTCGATTTTAATGTTAATTTTCTCATTTGCATTTTCTAGCGCAACAATATATTTGGCAGATATGAAGGCCCATAAAACGTTCCAATGGGTACAGCGAACAGGCGTTAAGCCACATACTTACTATATTGGGATGGGAATCGGTGTTTTTACATTATTAAATATATTTTTAGTGTTACTACTCATTGGCTATTCCTTAATCATTGATATTTCACTTTCATCTTTTTTTATGATTATTTTGATTAGTAATTTTGTTTTACTGGCATTATATCCATTGAGCTTTATATTGGCAGGTCTATTTAAAAATGAAAAAGTAGCTCAAAGCATGTTAACGCCAATTATGATTTTATTCATGTTTTCAGTAACGATGACAACGGTGTTTTTAACACTTGCAGGGAAAAATCCACATGATTATTATATTTTTCTAAGCTGGAATCCAATGCTTTATTTAAATGATAGCTTGCAAGTGTACTTGAATTTAATTAACGAAACATGGCTTCCGCAATATCAATATTGTATAATTTTAGCAGTTATTAGCTTGGCGTTAGCGGTTATTGCCAAAAAAGTATTTAGAATGAGGTAGGTGATTCCTTTGCCAATTGGATTTATTTGGTCATTGGTTGTTAGTGGAATAATGATGATAATAATATTAACGCTTATGATTCCTATGGATAGAAAATATATTGTTCGTGAACATGGAAAAATAAATTATAAAAAAACAACGATTTATTTGCGTTGGAATGTATTTGATTCGCTAACACTTTTTTTATCGGTTTATACAATTTTCTGTGTGCAGGCGTTAAACATATTACTTTTTTGTGGAAGAACAATTGAAAATTCTTATGTGCAATTCTTTACAAATCAATCACAAGTTTGGATCATTATTATAGTAATTTATTTGGTACTACGTATTTCCGTGACATTAAAATCCATTAAGGCTCATTGGGGGGATGAGCTAGATGATAAGCAATGAGGAGTGGATGGAGGCCTATAAAAACGGCGAAGTCGAGGGCTTTGAACAGCTCTATAGTCGTTTGTATGAGCCATTGTACTGCTTTTTATTTCGTTATACTCGGGAAGATCAACTAAGCATTGATATTGTGCAAGATACCTTTGAGCGTTTACAATATATAAAAACAGATTTTGACCAGCAAAAGGGAACGGTTAAGGCGTTTTTATTTCAAATTGCTTATCGCTTAATGATTAATAAATTGAATCGGCGTAAAAAATGGCGCACGCTCTTCCCGTTTTTAGTACCGACGTCAAGCCATCGAATGTCTGCTGACGAGAAATTGACGATACAAGAGGCTATACTTCAATTACCCGAAAAGCAACGAGCAGTTATTTTACTTGTTTACTATCATGATTTGCCACAGGAGGAAATTGCACAAATTTTGTCCATTCCACTTGGTACCGTTAAATCGAGGCTACATAACGCGATAAGGTCTTTAAAGGAAGAGCTAAAGGAGGATTTCGATGCTTAAGGATGAATTTCAAAAGGAGCAATGGTTAAAAGACAGCTTAGATGACGATAAAGTGGAGATTCCCCAGCAGTTGATGAAATATAAGAAAAGTCGCTGGCAACGTTTTCTTCAGTATTTAGCCTCACCAACGAAGGATCCGTTAGAGTCAATATGTACATCTTCAGTTGGCTACACCTCTTTGAAAATAGTGCCCATTGTCGCGGCAGTATTTATTACAATTCTCCAAATTTTATTGCAATAAATTTTATGACTTACGTTAAATAAAACATTTGTAGCTGACGCTTTGCTTTCGCTACAGAAAATAATTGTAACTGCCGTTTCACTTTCAGTACAATTTGCTGAAAGAAGTTAAATTTCTCACTGCCACAATCACCCGGTTGTGGTATTTTTAATGAATAAAATACTATTCATTGCCTATTTTAAGGAAATATTTGGATTATTTGGAGGTAAATGCTTTGAGGGTTTTAAAAATGATTCCACATCCAAACACGATAAAAGGTCAGCTTCATCGAGCACTTGTTTGGATTACTTTTATTATTGGTCTATGTATTTTTATTCCAACGCTTTATATTGAATATCGGCAAACTATTCAACATCAAAATGAAGAGATGACATATTATTTGGATACCCAAACATATTTTTTTGAAAGCTGGTTATCAGAGCGATCCAGTGATATACATACATTAGCTAACTTAGATTTTATAAAGGCCTTTAATTATAAAAAATCACAAGCTTTTTTTCAAGATTTTAAAGAAAAAACAGATTTTACAGACTTAATATTCGTCAATAAAGAGGGCATCGTGCAATTTGATACAGTTACAGAAAATAATACATCTGGTGTTAGTGTGGATGTAAATGATCGTAAGTATTTTCAAATTGCTAAAAAAACGAAACAACCATACATAACAGATATTTTAATAAGTAAAGTTACAAAGCAGCCTATTATTGCATTTGCTTCACCGATTCTTAATGCACAGCAACAATTCAATGGTGTAGTTTTTGGCGCAGTAAATTTAGACACCATCGATCAACTGCTGCAAGAATCCAGAGTGGGCTTTTTAGGTCATGCTTATATTATAGATCAAGAAGGTACTATGCTCTCTGAATTTAACAATAAAAAACAACGATCTTCAGGAAATTATTTAGTTGATAAGCATATCCTAAACGCAGCCTTAAAAAATAAAACAAGCGGTCTCGAGCTTTATAAAGACGCGAATAATAAGTGGATTCTTGCTAAAAGTAAGCCTATAAATGGAGGGAAATGGTTTATCATATCAGAAATTGGTCTATTAGAGGCCTATAAACCATTAATCAATAGATTTTTATGGATAACCATTTGTTTAGTAGTAGGGTCATTTTTTATGATTAAAATGATGTTACATCTCTCGAAAAGAATTGAAGAACCTATCCAGCAGCTTCTTACAGGTGTTAGAAAGGTAGAACAAGGTTTTTATGAATATCAAATAGATGACCAACAGCTGACGCCATATGCGCAAGAATTTCAGGAGCTTTGTGCGTCCTTCAATGAAATGAGCGACAAGGTGAGAAAAGATACTATTTTGCTGAAAGAATTATCGATTACCTGTCAGTTGACGGAGCTGTATAATCGTCGTTATTTGATTGAACAGGGGGAGCTTGCTTTTCAGAAATGTTTAGAAGAACAAAACCATTGTTCGTGTATAGCGATTGACATTGATTTTTTCAAAAAGGTCAATGATACATATGGACATTTAATCGGTGATGAAGTACTAAAGCACGTCGCAAACACCATTACAAATTCTGTGCGAAGAATCGACATTGTTACAAGGTATGGGGGAGAGGAGTTTGTCATTTTATCCCCAAATACTACGCTAGAGAGTGCAGTGGAAATTGCGGAAAGAGTCCGGCAACATGTTGAAGATCAACCTTATATTGCGGATGATTTTGAAATCAATGTGACAGTGAGTATTGGCATCGCAGGATACGGTCATTCTGAAAATATTTCAACATTTTACGAGCTGCTTGACAAGGCGGATCAAGCACTTTATATTGCAAAGGAAAGCGGTCGAAACCAACTTAGAGTATATGACAATACAGGCATAGTTGATTTAGGACAAATGCTTTAAAAATTACATTTGGAAGTGGTTTTTATATGAAGGAAATAATACTTAGTAAATTAAAAGAAATTGAAAATGAGTATCAAGTGAAAATTTTATATGCAGTAGAATCGGGTAGTCGTGCTTGGGGATTTCCTTCTAAAGATAGTGATTATGATGTTCGTTTCATATATATTCATCAACCTCAGTGGTATCTTTCAATAGACCCTCAAGGGATTGGGGCAAAGAGGGATGTTATTGAAGTACCAATCAATGATTTGTTGGATATTAGTGGTTGGGAAATAACAAAAGCATTAAGGCTATTTCGCAAAAGTAATCCACCTCTTTTAGAATGGCTACGAAGCAATATTATTTATGACCAACAATTTTCATTTATTGACAATGTACGATCATTAGAAAAAGAAGTATTTTATCCAAATGCAAGCTTATATCACTATTTAAATATGGCAAAAAACAATTATCGTGAGTATTTGCAGGGCTCTGATGTAAAAATAAAAAAATATTTCTATGTCCTCAGACCAATTTTAGCATGTAAATGGATCGAGAAAAACAATACGGTTCCACCAATTGATTTTCAGGAATTGTTAAATGAAATCATTTCTGACGGCCCTTTAAAAACGGAAATTCAGCAACTTTTGCAGAGAAAGATGGCAGGTGATGAACTGAATATGGAGCCTCGAATTGAAAGTATTAATGAGTATTTAGATAAAGAAATAATGCATATTGAGACATACTGTAAAAATCTTCATGTTAAAGTCGATGATCCTACACAAAAATTAGATGCGTTATTTAGAAGTACATTGCAAGAAGTGTGGGGTTAATGGTGATAGAAAACTGAATAATATTTTATTGCAAGGTCATACTAAAAAAGGTTTCACTTATGAAATCTATATTGATGAGGAGGATGGCAAATGAGTAGGTTCGAACAATTAGACCCAAAATCTCAAAAAATCCACCGCAACTGGTCAAGGATTAAACGCTCAAAATCTCAAGTAAATGGTGAAACGGAGATTACCCTCCATAACCGTATCTTGAGAAGTGAAGCAAAAGCCCGTCAGTTTTAATCAGCTAGAAAAGTAAGTGTCATCAAGCCCAGAAATTATTCTGGGTTTTTTTATTTTTTTTGGAATTATAAAAATGACCAATTATTATTCTATCTTCAATTATTTGTAATTTATCCGATATAGTCTTTAACACAAATAAAGGGGGGAGACATTTTTATTATGAAGATAACGTCCTATACTAATACGGTAAATTTTCTTCAATCAACGAATGTTCAAACTAAGGGGGGAAATTCTCAAACAGTAAAAAAAGAACAGGATGCTGTAACAATAGGAGCGGAAGCACGTAATTTATTCGATAATCAAATTCAATTGCAAGATGTTCCTGATGAGATAGCTCAAAAAATCGCTTCAATCTTCAAGGATGGTGGGAAATTAAATTTTGTTGAAAGTGAGGAGCAACAAGCTATTCGTGCGGAACAGCAGGCGCGATTTGACGAAGAGATTGAACATAATGTTCTTGCTATAATTATTCCGCATATTCAAACAAATGAAAAGCTTGTCAATAGTTTAAAGGGAGCGAGCCAGCAAGTACTTGATGCTACATACTCAACAATTTCTCAAAACTTTTTAGTGCACGATGTTGGCAATATGACTGAAGAACAACGTCAAGCAATGATTTCACTTGGTTTTGAAAAAGCACAATATATTGCAGATAACTATTTAACAGGGCAACAGGCAAAAGATTATATGGATGCCATGACAACGATTGCAAAATTTGCTGTCAATGGCGTGAAAAACGACGATGGCAAAGTAGTTTATGCGATCGAAAAGGGCCCTTTAGAACATGCACCTGATGATTATATTCATATCGATGATCTTGTGAAAGAAGCCTTCCCTGAAAAATGGCAGAGCTTTAAAGATAAAATAGTAGCAGCTACTGAAAAACAGGATCAAGACGCGCTTCTTAAAGCATTCAAAGACTATAACCAACTAGTTAAATCCATTTATACAAATCAATCACATCTAGTACAAAAGAAAGTAGAAAATTACAATGACTGGCAAGGAACAATCAAAAATACAGTGATTTCAAATCATTTTAATCAGTTAGATAAAACGTCTCTCTCTAATTTTGTTGAAGATATAATGACAAAAAATTCTTGGCTATCAAATGAATTTTTAGCGAAGGATTTAAAAAATTTCCAAAGATATCTGACTAGAAATCATTAAAATAGTCTCCTTGGGGTTCTTAAAAAGGAGTAACTACTTCTCCTAATAAGACTTTACGCTAGACAATTGTAATTTCCGTTTATTAAATGAATCATCTAAGAAGAATTCTTAAGTATAAAAGGAGAGTGGATTAATGATAGAAAAAATCAAAATTAGAGTTGCTTATCAAGAAGATGCTGAAGCCTTGTTGGAAATCCAGAAAGAAGTTTTAGCAGAAGAAACTTACTTAATCACTACAATTGATGAATTTCAGCGAACGATTGATGACCAAAGAGAATGGATACAAGCGAAATTAGCAAATGAACGAGAAACAATTTTTATTGCACAATATCAAGAAGAAGTAGTTGGTTGGCTTGTATTTCAATCGCCACAAAGAAAACGATTAGCACATACAGGTACCTTTGGCATGATGGTGCTTAATAAATATCGTGGTCTAGGGATTGGCAAGCTCTTAATTGAAAAGTTACTAGAATGGGCAGAGCACAACCCTTATATTGAAAAAATTAGTCTTGGCGTATTTTCAACAAACGAAAGGGCTATTGCGCTCTATAAAAAGATGGGATTTGTTGAAGAAGGAAGAAAAATAAATGACATTAAATTACATGACAATGAATATATAGATGATGTTTTAATGTATAGGATGGTATTAAAAAATTGAAAGGGAACTATGCTGATATGAAAAAATATAATTTCACACAAGAATTGGCCAATCAAATTAATAATTATCAATCGATAGATGCTTTTTATACGAAAATCATGAAAACGGTGGAACCTGCAAATATTGGCTTCATGTACATAGAGCCTGGTGGTGTTGTTGGGATGCATGAAGCGCCTGTACCACAGTTATTTATTGTGATTCAGGGTGAAGGATGGGTTTGCGGTGAGAATCAAGAGAAAGTAATGATAAAGACTGGGGAAGGTGTTCTTTGGCAAACAGGAGAAGCACATGAATCCAGGAGTGATTCAGGCTTAACAGCACTTGTCATTCAATCCGAGCAAATCAATCTTGCATAGATTACATAAAAAATGTGTAACGGAGTAAGTTATAGCTCCGTTACACTAAGTTATATTTAAGCCTAGTTTAACTGTTTTTAATAAATGACCATCAAATAACTCATCAAACTCCTTCAATATCTTGAAGCCCTTCGCTTGATAAAAGTTCATGCCAATCGTATTTTCCTTTTCTACATAAACTAAAAGTGATGTTAAATCTGGAAGCGTTTTGATCCCTTCCTGTAATAGGGCTGTACCAATTCCTTTGCCCTGAGTTTCAGGAAGTAAATATATTGAGTAAAGTTCTGCTTCACCATCTACAACATTTGAAAAATTCGCAAAGCCTACTATTGATTCTTCAAGTAAAGCAACTAAAAATAGACTTTTTTCTAAGCGACTTAGTAACCGATCACTACAATAAGCAGCTTCTAAAAAACGATCTTGAATCTCATTTGGGATAATGCCTTTGTATGTTTGATGCCAACTCTTTTTGGCAATTTCTTGCACAAAAATGATGTCATTCTTTTGCATGTGCCGTATAATTGATATCAATACTTTTTACCCGCAATTCCAATTTTTTTATTTATTGTAATATCAAATCACGCGAAAGGGGATGACTTCATGCAAGTTGTTGAAAAGGCATTTGGCTATATTACGAGAGAGCATGAGGGTCAGTTACAAGTGCTAGTATTTGAGCAAAATACAGAAGGAGCAGGAATTCAAATTCCTAAAGGCACGGTAGAGGAAGGGGAAACTCCGCTAGAGGCAGTAACACGAGAGATGTTTGAAGAGACAGGTTTATCCTATTTAGAAGTGAAGGGGTTAATTGCCCAGGATTATTTTAATCATCATTCAGGGCTATTACAAAAACGCTATTTTTATCATTTAACGACAGATGAAAAACGAGATTCTTGGAAGCATTGCCCGACAGGCGTAAACGAAGCAGGCTTTGAATTTTCACTTTACTGGATAACAGATGAACAAGAAGTAACGTTGGCGAAGGGACATGGAGATTATTTATATAGAGTGTTAGCTCGTGTGAACAACTGATTGTTAAGCATAAACATATAGAAGGTACATTTAATGAACAAAACCGCGTTTCCGTAAATAGGAAACGCGGTTGTTTTGTTGTTTATATAGCCTTTGCGGCAATCACTTCTAATGCTTGTGCGAAATCGGCGATCAGATCGTCAACATGCTCAAGTCCTACTGAGAAACGTAAAAGTCCATCAGTAATACCGCGTTTTGCACGCTCCTCAGGCTCCATTGCTGCATGACTCATTTTAGCAGGGTAGGATAAAATCGATTCAACGCCACCAAGAGAGACAGCGAAAACTGGAATTTTCATCGCTTCTACTAGCGCTTTTGCAGCTTCATAGCTTGGTAGGCGGAAGGATAGTACTGCACCTGCACTAGTTGATTGACTATGATGAATCTCATAGCCAGGATGTGTTGCAAGTCCTGGGTAGTATACTTGCTCAACAAGAGAACTTGCGGCTAAAAACTCCGCAATCTTTTGTGCCGATTCAGTAGAACGACTAAATCGCACATCTGTCGTTTTAATATTTTGCAATAGAGTAAAGCAGTCCTGTACACCTAATATATTGCCAAATGAATTTTGGATAAAGTACAAATCCTGACCAAGCTTCGCGTCAGCTGTTACTGTCAATCCCGCGATAATATCAGAGTGCCCAGATAAAAACTTTGTAGCACTATGAATTACAACATCGACACCTAGCTCAAGTGGACGTTGGTGTAAAGGTGTCATAAACGTATTGTCTAAAAATGTTAAGCAATTATACTGCTTGGCAAGTGCTACTACTCCGCGAATATCAGTGATACCAAGTGTTGGATTTGACGGTGTTTCCATATAGAGTAGCTTTGTAGCTGGTGTAATGGCAGCTTCTACCGCCGCTAAATCTGTGAAATCAACGAAAGTATGGGAAATACCGAAGCGAGGTAAAACCTTGGAGACGAAGCGGTATGTTCCACCATAAACATCCTCCGTAATGACAATATGATCTCCCTGAGATAATAGCATTAATGCTGCAGATACAGCAGCAATCCCAGAAGAAAATGCATGGGCACGTACTCCGCCTTCTAGCTCAGATACTGCTTTTTCTAATGCATCCCGCGTAGGGTTGCCAGAACGTGCATAATCATATTCGCTGAATTCATCGATGCTCTCCTGATGGAAAGTAGATGATAAATACATAGGTACATTGACTGCACCTTTTTTATTTTCATAGCCGTCACGGACACCTGCGTGAATGAGGCTTGTTTCAATATGCTGCTTCATTTTTAACCTCTTTTCTAAGGATATCAAATACTTGTTTTAAATCCGCAATTAAATCTTCAGCCTCTTCAACGCCAACAGAGAAGCGCAGTAATCGGTCACATACTCCACGTTCAATACGCTCCTCATAAGGCATATCTGCATGTGTTTGAGTAGCAGGATACGTAATAAAGCTTTCAACACCACCAAGGCTTTCAGCAAAAGTTATTAGCTTCAAGTTTCGAAGGAATGGGTCAATCCACTCCGCCCTTTCCAAGCGGAATGAAAGCATGCCACCTTTTCCTGTGTATAGCACGTCTGTTACAAGCTCTTCTTCCTCTAAATATGCGGCAATTGCTTTGGCGTTCGCATCGTGCTGCTTTAATCGAAGATGCATTGTTTTTAATCCGCGAATAAGTAACCAGGAATCCATTGCACCTAAAACCATACCGCTACCATTATGAATAAAGCCAATGCGTTCGGCTAATTCAGCACCCTTTGCGACAACTAAACCAGCTAACACATCATTATGTCCGCCAATATATTTAGTAGCCGAATGAATGACAATGTCTGCACCTAATTCGATTGGACGTTGGAAATAGGGTGTATAAAACGTATTGTCGACAATTAACCATGCTCCATGCTTATGAGCTAATTCAGCATATACTTGCAAATCAAATTCCTGCATAAGCGGATTTGTTGGAGTTTCAATAAATAGAGCACGTGTATGATCATTGATTAATGCTTCTACCTGTTCAACTGATTCAAATTTTGAGTAGACAGGCTTAATATTATATGTGTCTTCAAAGAAATTAAAAAGTCGATATGTACCACCATATAAATCATCAGGCACCACTAATTCATCACCAGGCTTAAACAATGATAGAACTAGTTGAATAGCAGCCATCCCAGAGCTACAGGCAAAGCCCGCATCTCCGCCCTCTAAATCTGCAATTCCTTCTTCTAATAGAGCGCGAGTTGGATTTTTTGTACGTGCATAATCAAACCCAGTGGATTCACCGATACCTGTATGTTTGTAAGCTGTCGATAAATGGATCGGTGGGCTGACAGCGCCTGTTCTAGGATCACTTAAATTCCCAAGTTGTACAAGTTTTGTTTCAATACTTCTGCTGTTTGTCATGTCGTCACTCTTTTCTTCATCATAATCACGGGGAGTCAAAATATCTAAAAGACTAGTACTTCTTTTCCCTATATTCTCAATAATTGTTACCAATTTAACATGGATACTAAAGAAGGACAAGATAATTTCAGAAAATTAGCGAGATTATTTATATTAAAT
The DNA here is from genome assembly GCF_047737915.1 of Lysinibacillus sp. NPDC056185. NCBI lineage: Bacteria > Bacillati > Bacillota > Bacilli > Caryophanales > Bacillaceae > Lysinibacillus > Lysinibacillus sp. NPDC056185. The sequence continues at coordinate 81,013 of NZ_JBLLLQ010000022.1, read as the reverse complement.
CATCTAGGAATAGTAGGAGATAAAGGAGGGAAGAAAAGCTGGAACAGGAATGCTAAAAGATGTTTCTGTATGGCTTATACAGGAAGATAATCATGTAACCGTTATCGGAAGACAGCAAAAGAACATGCAAAATTTGATAAATGAAGCTGAAAATGATTCGAAATTGTGACCTTTATTAATTGACTATACTAATTACAGATTTTTCGAACGGAAAAGCCCAATCCTTCAAGTGTGGGATGAGAGTGAGGTCGGATACGGAGTGCTACTAAAAACTGAAAGGTTTAATTATGAAAAAGCTGAATCTGAAGAAGACTATTCTAAAGTTGCTGTAAGGGTACTGAATCAACTTAAAACATCTGATATATATTGAATTTCTTCTCGATTAAGATCATCTTTATTTTGGAAGTTCCTAAGATTTTTTACTTAAAATTTAACAGAACCTAAAAAGAATCTGTCTATTACCTCGGATAAGTAGTGGTAATTAGACAGATTCTTTTTAAGCTTGCTCTTTTTTTAATAAATCTCGAATTTCTTTTAGAAGCTCTTCTTTAGCATCCAATTCTGGTGTTGGTTCTTCCACAACAGCCTCTTCTTTTTTACGAGTTAGCTTTGTCATAAGTCTTAATGCCATAAATATTGCAAATGCAATTATTAAAAAGTCAAGGATTGACTGTAAAAATTCGCCTAATTTAACTTTCGCATCTCCTGAGCCAAACACAAAGCTCTCTGTTAAATCAATACCACCAGTTAAGACACCGACTAATGGCATTATGATATTTGCAACTAAGGAAGTAACAATTTTACCGAAAGCACCACCAATTACTACTGCTACTGCTAGATCGACAATATTGCCTTTCATAGCAAACTCTTTAAAGTCTTTCCACAAAATAAATTCCTCCTATTATTATCCATATAAAATAGTCGAATTATATTTTACTATATTTTTACCTTCCTTTTCAACTATTAAAGTAGTGGTAATTATATACTGAAAAATCTGCTATAGATTCGAAAATTTTGGTAATATAGAAATAGAATAAAAGATTAGGTGTGACATATGGCGAAAAAAAAGAAGAAAAAACCGATGCTATCGCCTTCCGCTCAATTGGGCATGATAGCTTTATTAATACCAATAGCGATAACTGTTTGTGTTTTCGCTTTTTTTGCATGGAAGGAGCTACAAACGTTACCTATATTTGAAAAATTAGCAAAGCAAAAAGAACTAGAAGAAATCCAACAAAATTTCGATATGAACATTCCTGAGCAATATATTCCCATCTATGTAGCAGCGGAAGAGAAATACGGCGTACCTTGGACTTTACTTGCCGCACATCATCGAATTGAAACACGATTTTCCTCAATGAAATCGCTCGTTTCACCAGCTGGGGCAGAAGGCCCTATGCAATTTATGCCTTGTACTTTTGTCGGCTGGCAACATCCTTCCTGCTCAGGGTTAGGAAAAGGGGATATATCGAAGGCTCAATTAATGAATCCAGAAACCATCAAAAAATATGGAGGATATGGTGTAGATGCAAATGGAGATGGTATAGCAGATCCTTATGATATTGAGGACGCTATATTTAGTGCCGCGAACTATTTATCGAAAAATGGTGCAGCAGATGGTCATATAAAGCAAGCTGTTTTTAAGTACAATCACAGTGATGAATATGTGAAAAAGGTGTTACATTATTTCAATTTGTATAATGACTATCATGATGAGTTAAAGGAAGCAATCGTTTATAAAGAAAAGTAAAATACCATAAAAAATATTGCAATTTGGCAAAGCGTGGGGTTGATTTCCGTTTCGACAGGGCGCTTTGTCGTTGCTGTCGCTACGCTTTCGCACAGAGCAAAGCTCCCTGGGGGCGTCCGATGAGCCGCTTCACTCCCAGGTCTCATCTGTGACGCTGATCCCTAAGGAGTCGCCCTGCCTTCACTCCAATCAACCACATCTCCTGGTATGTAATTTAAATTATTTGTAGTTATAAAAAGGAAATTCGATAATGGATATTTTACATGCGAAAGGGACTCGACAAACTCATGTAAAGCGTTGCCACATCAAAATATTTCCTTAATTATTTTATTTTCAAAAATATATGTAAAGAGCCATCAAAAATGATGGCTCTTTATTACATATTTAGGTTGCTTTACGCATACCCTTTAAAATAATGCTTACGATGAAGATCAGCACGACAGCACCGATTAATGCGGGGAATACGTAAAAATTACTAACTCGCCAACCCCAGTTGCCAAGAACCATACTACCGATCCACGAACCGACAACCCCTGCAACAATATTCCCAATGATGCCGCCGGGTACATTTTTACCTAAAATGACGCCAGCTAACCAACCTAATACTCCGCCGATGATTAAATACCAAATGAAGCTAATCATTTTTTTCATCTCCTTAAACTAAGATATAATGGCGATTATTTAGTTATGCCCTGAATGGAGTATATTACGCGTCTTGCTTCTTAGTAATTATTACAAATTCTCAATAAGGTTTTTATCTTCATTCAGCTTATGCTAACGCTTCGATTTTGCATAGACAAAAGTCATTTTCTGACGCTTCATTTTTGCGCAAAAAATATCTGTAAGTATTTTTTTCTGTAACAAAGAAACTACAATGACGCCAAGGCAAATTGATTAATTAACAAACTGTTGCGCCTAATGTTTGTTCAAAATGACGTAATGCCCATTCATGACCTGCAACATCAAAACTTGCAACACCATCTGCATAAACAACAGTTGAAATGCCCAAATTATAAGCATCAACTGCTGTATGTAAAATACAAATATCAGTACAAACTCCAACTAAATGAATTTCTTTAATTCCTCGCTCATTCAATAAAATCGATAAATTGGTTCCGGCAAATGCGCTATAGCGAGTTTTATCGAGCCACAAAACTTTATCCTTGTAATGGTTATAAATTTCGCCAACTTGCCCAAATAAATGACGTCCTTTAGTGCCACGAATATTATGTGGAGGAAATAGCTTTGTTTCAGGATGGAACGGATCATCTTCCTCATGTAGATCATTCGCAAAAACGACAAATTCGTTTTCAATAATAAATTTTTGAATTAAGGATGAAATTTTTTTATCTAACACTTGACCGGGCTCTCCACAAGTTAGTTTTCCATCAGAAGCGACAAAATCATACGTGTAATCAATGACTAATAAAGCCTTTTTCAACCTTTTCACTCTCCCTATAGGTATAATTTCACTTTTATCATGCCATATTTGGGCCTGTTTGTCAGAAAAATGATTCGATTTTAATATTACGAATAGTTTGAAAATTGATTTTTCTGAGAGTATAATGTGAAAAAAAGGAGAGTGGTCTATATGAATATGACAGCTATGAAGCGTTTAAATCGCCAAGGATTACTGATTGCAGGCTTACATCTGCTAGTATTGTTAAATTTAGCAGCGGATTTCATATTCTCCTCGTAATCTCTTAAAATAATAGAAAGGTGAGTTAAATGCTTGTCCATTATTAAAAACAACCGTGAAGGCAAATTTGATTACATGTCCACGGTTGTTTTTTATTGTCTAAATATAATTTTTAACAAGAATATCAAAGACAAAGTACAAATAAAGGAATGATAGCATGACCTCTAGATTTGATCACGCGTTTCATAAGCTTGAACGTCCATTTGCTTGGTTGGACTTTGATGCATTGGATCACAATATTTCAACCGTACACAATGCTTGTGGAGAGAAAAATATACGTATCGCTACGAAATCAGTTCGTTCTGTGGAGATATTACGTTATTTACAAAAAAGTCTACCCAATGTGACGGGATTTATGACGTTTACAGCGGCGGAAACAATATTTTTACTGCAACAGCATTTTGATGATTTATTACTAGGATATCCGGTGATGGAAGAAGCTGCTGTTCGTCAGTTATTACATTCCGTAAAGGCGGGAAAAACTGTCACTTTTATGGTGGATAAGCGGGAACATGTCAAATTTTTGGCGGAGCTAGGGCAAGAGCTAGGCGTTCGTGTGCAGGTATGTATTGATATTAATGTATCCAATGATTTTAAGCTGCTTTATTTTGGTACAAAACGCTCTTCGCTTCATTCACTTGAGTCACTAACACCATTCCTTGAATATATTAAAAATCAAGCATTTATTGAGGTGGTTGGTGTAATGGGCTATGAGGCTCAAATTGCAGGAGTCGGTAATCGTCCAGCCAATGCTGTTAAAGGAAAACTGATTGAAGTAATGCAATTGCAAGCTAAAAAGCAAGTTACCCAGTTTCGTAGATTAGCAATTGCCCATATTAAAGCATATTTTCCGAGCTTGCACTTTGTAAATGGTGGTGGTTCAGGAAGTATGGCATACACGGCACAACAGAAGGAAGTAACAGAAATTACAGTTGGCTCTGCATTTTATGCACCGGCGTTGTTTGACCAATTTACACATCTACAGCTAGAAAAGGCAGCTGGATTTGCTTTACGTGTAACAAGAAAGCCAGAAAAAAATATTGTTGTTTGTCATGGTGGAGGTTATACGGCGTCTGGGGCAATTAATATTGATCGATTACCAGTATTCTATGAACCTACCTTTTTTTCATATCTTAGCCTAGAAGGAGTAGGAGAAGTTCAAACACCCGTTAAAGTAAAGCGTAAAAAAGTTAATGTAGGGGACACGCTATATTTTCGACATGCGAAGGCTGGTGAACTTTGTGAAAGATTTCAACAACTACATGGGATTAGAGGAGACAAGTATGTAGGAGCTTATTCAACCTATAGGGGGGATGGTCAATGTTTTCTATAGATAAGTGGAAAAATGGTGAGAAGTGGACAAACTGGGCCGGTAATGTCATCTCTTTTCCGTCTGAGATGTACTTGCCCCGATCAATTGAAGAGGTTACGGATATCGTGAAGCATGCACGTGAGTCAGGAAAAACGATTCGTGTCACAGGTGCAGCTCACTCTTTTAGCGCTGTGGCAATGCCTGAGCATATAGCACTTTCTTTACATAATATGCGTGGGCTCATAGCTGTCAATGAGGAAAAGCAAGAGGCGACACTTTGGGCCGGAACGTATTTATATGAAATAGGACCATTGCTTGCGAAGCATGGATTTGCCCTTATAAATATGGGGGATATTCAGGAACAGACGATTGCAGGAGCAGTGTCAACGGGTACCCATGGAACAGGTGTAACACTCGGTTCGTTATCCTCTGCCGTAACAAGGTGGGGTTTTGTAGATGGTACAGGTACTTATCGTGAGCATGTGAGAGGAATGGATGATTTATCTGAAGCTTTGCATGTTTCGCTAGGGATGCTGGGTGTGCTTGTAAAAGTAACGATTAAGGTGATACCTCTATATAGCTTACATTATGTGAGCACAAGAGATACGTTAGAAAATGGGCTGGCGATATTTGCTGAAAATATTCGACAGAATCGACATGTTGAGTGGTTTTATTTTCCGGGTAGTGAAACCATTCAAGTGAAGCGTATGAACGCTATAGCGCCTGTTTATCAGAGTAATTGGAATAAGAGAATCGAAACATTGAAACTTCAAATAGTAGAGAACGGTGCTTTTTTTGCTATGTCCGAGCTATGTAAATGGAGACCTTCGTTAAGTGGCGCTATGAGTAAATTTGCAGCAGCCAATGTTGTGGAGGGGGAGAAAACGGGAATAAGCTATGAAATTTATCCGTCTCCACGTAGCGTCAAATTCCAAGAAAGTGAATATGCTATTCCATTAACGCAATTTAAGGCATGTATGGAGGAGATCCACGCAACCTTTAAAAGTGGAATTTTTAATGTACATTTTCCGATAGAATGTAGGACGACAGCGGGAGAAGCAGGTTTTTTAAGTCCTACCCAAGGACAAGAATCAGCGTTTATTGCCTTTCATATGTATAAAGGAATGCAGGAAGAGCCTTATTTTGAATGGGTCCATACGATGATGAAGAAATATAAAGGACGACCGCATTGGGGCAAGCTAAGTCATTTAACTGCTAAATATGTCTACGAGCTATACCCAGATATCGAGAAATTTTTAGCCATTCGAAGTCAATTCGATCCTGATCATGTGTTTTTGACAGGGTACTTTAGAAAATTATTTACATTGTAAGGAAATAGCTATTCACTTACTTTTGAAGGATTTGGAAATATTATTAATGGATTATTAAAAAAATTAAAATTTGAACAAAATGTCAAAATATTCTCCAAAGCGAGATAAAAGTGATACTTAATGAGCATGAAAACGATTTCAAATTTTGTAAATTATTTAAATTGTTCAAACAATTCTAAAAATACTGTTGACTAGACCTTTTTTTCGTACTATGATTACAACAATTTAACACGTTCGTTACAGCAGTTAGTAATCTTCTAAGAGATTAACATATACGCAAACGGAATAGACAGAACATTTCGTATATAGCAACGAACATAGCAATAAAGAGGGGCGTTTAAAATGAGAAGTGACATGATTAAAGTAGGCGTAGATCGTGCGCCGCATCGAAGTCTTTTATATGCAACAGGCAAAGTAAAAGCGAAAGATTTAGGCAAGCCATTTATTGGGGTTTGTAATTCTTATATCGACATTATACCAGGTCACGTTCATTTACGTACATTTGCTGATGTTGTCAAAGAGGCCATTATTGAAGCGGGTGGTATTCCATTCGAATTTAATACAATCGGTGTAGATGATGGCATTGCAATGGGGCACATTGGTATGCGTTATTCTTTACCGAGTCGTGAAATTATCGCAGATTCTGCTGAAACAGTTATTAATGCACACTGGTTCGATGGAGTATTTTATATTCCTAATTGTGACAAAATCACACCGGGAATGTTAATGGCAGCAGTTCGTACTAATGTACCGTCAATTTTCGTATCTGGTGGTCCAATGGAGGCTGGTACTTCTGCTACAGGCAAGCAACTTTCATTAACTTCAGTTTTTGAAGGTGTAGGAGCTCATAAATCAGGCAATATGTCAGCTGAAGAGCTGTTAGATATTGAAAACAATGCATGCCCAACATGTGGTTCATGTTCCGGGATGTTTACTGCAAACTCTATGAACTGCTTAATGGAAATGTTAGGAGTAGCTTTACCAGGTAATGGAACAATCGTCGCTACTTCTGAAGAGCGCCATAAGCTTATTAAAGAAGCTGCTAAACAATTAGTCAGTATGATTAAAGAGGACATCAAACCTCGTGACATTATTACTAAAGAAGCAATTGATGATGCATTTGCACTTGATATGGCGATGGGTGGTTCGACAAATACAGTCCTCCATACTTTAGCAATCGCCAATGAAGCTGAAATCGATTATAACATTGAAGATATTAATAAAGTCGCAGAGCGTGTGCCATATCTAGCTAAAATTATGCCTGCTTCAGATATTTCAATGGATGATATTAATAAAGCGGGTGGCGTTAGTGCCATTATTAATGAATTAGCATCTATCCCAGGTGCCATTCACCCAGATCGACCAACAGTTGCTGGAGTAACAATGGGTGAGCTTGTAAAAGATTATCATATTACAAATGCTGAAGTTATCCGTACGAAAGACAATCCGTATAGCCCAGTTGGTGGTTTATCGGTGTTATTTGGTAATATCGCGCCAGATGGTTCTGTTATTAAAGTAGGAGCTGTAGACCCTTCTATTAAAGTATTCAGAGGCGAAGCAATCGTCTTCGAATCACAAGAAGCGGCACAGGAAAATATCGATAACGGGACAGTTAAAGAGGGCCATGTAGTCGTCATTCGCTACGAAGGACCAAAAGGTGGCCCAGGGATGCCTGAAATGCTCGCACCAACGTCCGCGATTCAAGGTCGTGGTCTTGGCACAAAGGTTGCGTTAATCACAGATGGACGTTTCTCAGGTGCATCTCGTGGTATTTCAATCGGACATATTTCACCAGAGGCGGCGGAAGGCGGTCCAATCGCTTTAGTAGAGAACGGTGACATGATCACAATTGATTTACCAAACCGTACTATCAATTTAGAAGTTTCAGATGAATTATTAGCTGAACGTCGTGCAAAACTACCGGAATTTGAACCGAAAATTAAGCGCGGTTGGCTAGCAAGATATTCAAAATTAGTAACAAGCGCCTCTACAGGTGGCGTTATGAAAATTTAAAAAGTTAAAGCGTTGATGAGGTTAAAGGTTCTAGAGCCTTGTATTTACCAGAGAGCCGGTCGTGCTGGAAGCCGGCAATACAACTAGATCCGACATCCCCTCTGAGTGAGCTATTAAACGCGTATTCGCCATTAGATAGCTCCGGGCATAATCGAAAGTGCTCGTTATTAATGAATAAATAATTTATGACACCGTATTGGATGCGAATGATCTCGCATTGGTGCATAAATGCTTATATTTATTCACGAGGTAGCAATTATTTGCTATAAAAAAGGGTGGTACCATGGAAAGTCTTTTTCATCCCTACGTAAGGTAATTCTTTGCGTGTGGAGAAAAAGGCTTTTTATTTTTTTACGGCGTAAGAAAGAGTCTGTTATCTCTTTTCAAGGAGATGATCAGCTTGTAATACTTCAATGATGCGCATTACTAATGTGAAATTGAATGATAAGAAGGAGGCATATTTGATGAGTACGAATGTTTCTATCAATGAGAAAGAAGAATTAGCAACAGTAGCAAAAGTTGAACAAACCTATCAAGCGAAAGATGGTGCTGATGTATTAGTGCAAGCACTGCATGAACAAGGTGTTGAAATTGTTTTTGGTTACCCAGGTGGAGCGGTACTACCAATCTATGATGCGATGTATAAAAATCCGATTCGTCATATTTTAACTAGACATGAACAAGGTGCAATCCATGCAGCGGAAGGTTATGCACGTGTTTCCAATAAAACAGGTGTTGTTATTGCGACAAGCGGTCCGGGGGCAACAAACTTAGTAACTGGTATTGCTGATGCGATGATTGACTCCATCCCATTAGTTGTATTCACAGGTCAAGTTTCAACATCTGTGATTGGGACAGATGCTTTCCAAGAAGCGGATATTATGGGGATTACGACACCAATTACGAAGCACAATTATCAGGTACAGGATGTTAATGATATCCCGCGTATTGTTAAAGAGGCTTTCCATATTGCAAGCACTGGTCGGAAGGGTCCTGTTGTAGTAGATTTCCCGAAAAACGTTTCTCAAATGTTATTTGATGTGGAAAATCCACCACAGGCTCCTGATGAAATATATTTACCGGGTTATCAACCAACATATAAACCGAATTATTTACAAGTTCAAAAGGCCATTCAAGCGATTTCATTGGCCAAAAATCCAGTCATTTTAGCTGGAGCTGGTGTCCTCTTTGCAGACGCAAAAGAAGAGTTAACAGCATTCGCTGAAAAATATCGAATTCCAGTAGCAAACACTCTACTAGGACTTGGTTCAATCCATGGAGAGCATGAATTATTCCTTGGTATGGCAGGAATGCATGGAACCGCAACGTCGAACACAGCTATTACAAAATCAGATTTATTGTTGAATATCGGAGCTCGCTTTGATGACCGTTTAACTGGTAATTTAGCAACATTCGCTCCAAATGCAACAATCATACACATCGATATCGATCCAGCGGAAATTGGAAAAAACGTGCCGACAGATATTCCAATCGTTGCAGATGCTAAAGAAGCATTAAAAGCATTATTGAAAAAGGATTTCGATGGCCCTGATACAACAGAATGGCTAGCGTTCTTAAATAATCATGCAAAAGAATATCCATTATGGTACAGCAAGGAGTCAGCGGACAAAGAAGTTTTACCGCAGGAAGCATTAGAGCTTGTGCATAAAATTACAGAAGGTGACGCGATTGTCACTACAGATGTTGGTCAGCATCAAATGTGGGCTGCACAATATTATCGCTTAAACAATGATCACGGATGGGTAACGTCTGGTGGACTTGGTACGATGGGCTTCGGCTTCCCAGCTGCAATTGGCGCCCAGTTTGCGAAGCCAGACAAAAAAGTTGTTTCCATTGTAGGTGATGCAGGATTCCAAATGACTGCACAAGAGCTTTCTATACTACAAGAATTCAACTTACCGGTAAAAGTAGTGATTATAAATAATAGCTGTCTAGGAATGGTACGCCAATGGCAAGAAACATTCTACGAGGAGCGTTATTCATCTTCATTAATGCCGATCCAACCAGATTTTGTTAAATTAGCGGATGCATATGGTCTTAAGGGCTACCGAATTAACACAATCGATGAAGCGGAAAGTATTTTCCGCGAGGCACTACTTTCTGATGAGCCTGCGCTAATTGATTGTCGTGTTAAACAGAGCCAATGTGTTTATCCAATGGTAGCACCAGGCAAAGGTCTACATGAAATGATTGGGGTGAAAAAGAATTGAAACGAGTAATTACAGTAACAGTGATTAACCAAAGCGGTGTGTTAAATCGCGTAACAGGCTTACTTATGAAGCGTCAATTTAATATTGAATCAATCACAGTTGGTCATACAGAACAGCCAAACTTTTCGAAAATGACTTTTGTTGTAAACGTTGAGGATGAGCGTAAAATTGAACAGCTAGTGAAGCAGTTATCGAAGCAAATTGATGTGTTAAAGGTCAATGACATTACAGATAAATCAATCGTGCTACGCGAGTTAGCGCTTGTGAAGGTAATTTCACCACCAAACTTACGATTGGAAATGAATTCAATAGTTGAACCATTCCGTCCACAAATTATTGATACAGCGAAAAACGTTGTCACATATCAAGTAGTAGGCGATCCAGATAAGATTGATGCCTTTATTGAACTAATTCGACCTTATGGTATTAAAGAATTAACGCGTACAGGGGCTACTGCATCTGTTCGTGAAACACAAAAAATCTCAAATACGCAGCTCTCTATTTTAAAATAGTTTGCATATAAAATTCACAGCTTTGGATGCGTAGCCCTTGTTGGCTTACTTGCATTCGAGGTTGAAAAAACAAACCCAAAATTAGGAGGAAACAAACAATGGCTACTATGTACTATGAACAAAACATCAACGAGGAAGTATTAAAAGGAAAAAAAATCGCAATCATCGGTTATGGTTCACAAGGTCATGCACATGCATTAAACCTTAAAGAATCAGGATTCGATGTAGTAGTAGGAGTTCGTCCAGGCGGATCATTCGATGCAGCAAAAGCGGATGGAATAGATGTGAAAACTGTTGCTGAAGCAGCGCAAGAAGCAGATGTTATCCAAATTTTACTTCCAGATGAGCGCCAAAAAGCTGTATATGAGGCTGAAATTGCTCCACATCTTGAAGCGGGTAAAGCACTTATGTTTGCACATGGCTTTAACATTCATTTCGGTCAGATTACACCACCAGCAGATGTGGACGTATTCTTAGTTGCGCCGAAAGGTCCAGGACACTTAGTTCGTCGTCAATTCCAAGAAGGTGCTGGGGTACCAGGATTATTCGCAATTCATCAAGATGCAACTGGTCAAGCAAAAGATTTAGCTCTTGCATACGGTAAAGGAATCGGTGCAGCTCGTGGCGGTTTACTTGAAACAACATTCAAAGAAGAAACTGAAACTGATTTATTCGGTGAGCAAGCAGTACTTTGCGGTGGTGCTACACAATTAGTAAAAGCAGGTTTCGAAACATTAGTAGAAGCTGGCTACCAACCAGAATTAGCATACTTTGAAACGCTTCACGAACTAAAATTAATTGTTGACCTAATGTTTGAAGGTGGTATGGCAACAATGCGTTACTCAGTATCGGATACTGCAGAGTGGGGTGACTATGTGGCAGGACCACGTCTTATCGACGACTCTGTAAAAGCTCGTATGAAAGATGTATTAACGGATATTCAAGATGGTACATTCGCTCGCCGTTGGATTCAAGAAAATGAAAACGGTCGTCCAGAATATACAAAATTCAAAGAAGCTGGTGCAAACCACCAAATCGAAGAAGTTGGTGCTAAATTACGTGCTATGATGCCATTCATCAACGAAGGTAAAGAAAAGGTTGTAAGAGAAGTGGCTGCAAGTGCGAAAAATTGATATTTTCGATACAACACTTCGCGACGGCGAACAATCTGCTGGTATTAATCTAAACACAGCAGAGAAGATTGAAATCGCCAAGCAACTGGAGCGCCTAGGAGTGACAATTATTGAAGCAGGTTTTCCTGCTTCGTCACCCGGTGACTTTGAGGCGGTAAATCGTATTGCAGGAACAGTGAAAAACTCGATCGTAACAGGCTTAGCTCGCTGTATACAAAAAGATATCGACACAACTTGGGAAGCCATTAAAGTGGCAGAACAACCACACATTCATATTTTCCTAGCAACATCTCCCATTCATATGGAATACAAACTAAAAAAATCACCTGATCAAGTGGTAGAACAAGCGGTTGAAGCCGTAAAATATGCGAAAAAATTCTTTCCGCTTGTACAATGGTCTGCAGAAGATGCATTTCGCTCAGATCGCGATTTTTTAGTACGTATTATGAATGATGTTGTTGCGGCAGGTGCAACTACCATTAATGTACCTGACACAGTAGGATATGCATCACCACAAGAATATGGTGCATTATTTAAATTCCTACTTGAAAACGTAAAAGGTGCTGATAAGGTAAAATTCTCTGCGCATTGCCATGATGATTTAGGTATGGCAACCGCTAACACGATTGCAGCCATTGAAAATGGTGCCTCACAAGTTGAGGGTACGATTAACGGTATCGGAGAGCGCGCTGGAAATGTAGCGCTTGAAGAAATCGCAGTTGCCCTTCATATCCGTAAAGATATCTACCCTGTAGCAACAGGTATTCATTTACAAGAAATTAAGCGTACATCTCAATTAGTCAGTAAACTTACGAATGTGGTTATTCAGCCGAATAAAGCGATTGTTGGTAAAAACGCATTTGCACACGAATCTGGTATTCACCAAGATGGTGTGTTAAAAAATCCTGAAACGTACGAGATTATTACACCTGCCCTTATTGGTGAAGGGGAGGTACCACTCGTTCTAGGTAAACACTCAGGCCGCGCAGCATTCCGTGACAGAGCGGAAACAATGGGCTTCAATCTTTCGGATGAAAAACTAAATAAAGCATTTACTGAATTTAAAAAGCTTGCTGATCGTAAAAAAGAAATTACAGAAGAAGATTTACTAACGCTTCTTACTGAGCAACAAGTTCAAATAGAAGATGTTCCACTCTACGAATTAAAGATGGTACAGGTACAATATGGTACAGAAAATATACCAACAGCAACAGCGATTGTTTTAACACCAGAAGGTTTGGAAAAGACAGTTGTGGCAACAGGTTCTGGCTCAGTTGAAGCTATTTTCAATACGCTTGAGCAACTTGTTCAAGGAGATATTCATGTGGTTGATTATCGAGTTAAGTCTGTTGGTAAGGGACGAGATGCATTAGGAGAAGCTGTGATTAATATTCGATATGATGGTATTTCAACAACCGGACGAAACTCATCACAGGATGTTTTAGAAGCATCGGCAAAAGCTTATTTAAATGCGATTAACCGTCATTTAATACAAGCAAGCCTTCGTACACAGCCTGTAAGTTAATCGATCACTCAGCTTTTTATGAATTTAGTAGATTTAACGGTAGTGAATTGAGTCAGCATCATTCACATCCAAAAGGCAATGTGCCAATTTCGTGTAGTCGTAATATTGATGACCTCACCTATTAATATAGGTGAGAGTCTTACTAAAATAGCGTAGTTCAACGCTATACAAAGAAAGGTGTTTTGACGATGGAGAAAAAAATTACAGTACTTCCTGGTGACGGAATTGGGCCAGAGGTTGTTGCTTCTGCTGTACGTGTATTACAGGTGATTGGTAAGCGATTCAACCATACATTCCATTTAGGTTATGCAACAATCGGAGGCGCTGCCATCGACCAACACAATAATCCACTACCAGATGAAACAATTGAGATGTGTGAAAATAGTGACGCAGTTATACTTGGTGCCGTTGGCGGCCCGAAATGGGATAATAATCCACCTGAATTACGTCCAGAAAAAGGATTACTACGTATTCGCAAACACTTTGACTTATTCGCAAACCTACGTCCAGTAAAGGCGTTCCCGAGTTTACTAGATGCTTCACCATTAAAGCGTGAAGTAGCCGAAAACGTCGATTTAATGATTGTACGTGAATTAACAGGCGGCGTATACTTCGGGGAACCACGTATGCGTACTGAGAATGGCGCGATTGATACAACTGTTTACTCAACTGCAGAAGTTGAGCGTATTGTTGAAAATGCCTTTGAATTAGCACGTTTACGTGGAGGCAAATTATGCTCAGTTGATAAAGCAAATGTACTTGAAACAAGTCGTTTATGGCGAGAAGTTGTTGAAGCGAAGAAAAAAGAGTATCCAGATGTACAGGTGGAGCACAATTTAGTAGACTCAGTTGCGATGAAATTAATTACTAACCCTGGTCATTATGATGTGGTAGTTACTGAAAATATGTTTGGGGATATTTTAAGTGATGAAGCATCTGTTATTACAGGCTCTTTAGGCGTATTACCATCTGCATCCATTCGCGGAGATAATTTTGGTCTATATGAACCAGTACATGGCTCAGCACCAGAAATTGCCGGTCAAGGCGTAGCAAATCCAGCCGCAACCATTCTTTCAGTGGCCATGATGTTACAATATTCATTTGGCTTAAAAGAAGAGGCAGCAGAAATCGAACGTGCTGTAAGTGCAGTATTTGATGATGGCTATTTCACAGCAGATCTTGCACGTGATGGCAGTCGGATACTATCGACGAATGAATGGACAGATAAAGTCATTAACGAGATTGATACAAGCTTTGTTTCAGAAAGCATTATGACAACATACATTTAAGAAATAGGTGAAGATAATGGGCAAAAATATAATTGAAAAGATTTGGGATAAACATTTGGTTTATCAGGAAGAGGGCAAACCGGACCTGTTATATATTGATCTCCATTTAATTCATGAAGTAACTTCTCCGCAAGCCTTTGAAGGTCTACGAATGAACGGACGTCAAGTGCGTCGCACGGATTTAAGCTTTGCGACAATGGATCATAACGTGCCTACAAAAAATCTACCAACGATACATGATCCGATTGCGCGTAACCAAATCGAAACGTTAGCTAAAAATGCTGAAGAATTTGGCGTTGAACTTGCGGGAATGGGCCATCCTGACCAAGGAATTGTTCACGTAATTGGACCAGAGCTAGGTTTAACGCAGCCTGGTAAAACGATTGTCTGTGGTGACTCCCATACGTCTACACATGGCGCGTTCGGAGCGATTGCTTTCGGGATTGGTACATCTGAGGTAGAACATGTATTGTCAACACAGACATTATGGCAAAATAAGCCGAAAACAATGGAAATTCGTGTAGAGGGTGAGCTTCCTGTAGGTGTAGCTGCCAAAGATATTATTCTAGCGATTATTTCGAAATTCGGTATCGGTGTCGGCACAGGACATATTGTGGAATTCACTGGAGAGGCTATCCACAAGCTTGCTATGGAAGAACGGATGACAATTTGTAATATGTCAATCGAAGCGGGTGCAAAGGCAGGGCTAATTTCGCCTGACCAAACGACTGTTGACTATATCCGTGGTCGTAAACATGCACCACAAGGAGAAAAGTTTGAGGAAGCAGCAGATTATTGGTTAAGCTTAGCATCCGATGAAGATGCAACAT
Organism: Lysinibacillus sp. NPDC056185; assembly: GCF_047737915.1. Taxonomy (NCBI): domain Bacteria; kingdom Bacillati; phylum Bacillota; class Bacilli; order Caryophanales; family Bacillaceae; genus Lysinibacillus; species Lysinibacillus sp. NPDC056185. The sequence continues at coordinate 65,388 of NZ_JBLLLQ010000022.1, read as the reverse complement.
ATGATACAGTTCGTATCATTCAAGCTGAAGAAATTGAGCCAATCATCACTTGGGGAACGAATCCGTCAATGGGTTCAGGTGTTTCAAGTAATGTTCCAACACAGGCCGATTATGAGGATGAGTCAGATAAAGCTGCTCTTCGCAAAGCACTTGCCTACATGGGCTTAGAGGAAGGTCAACCATTAACTTCAATCGATATTCAACACGTATTTATCGGTTCTTGTACAAACTCACGCATCAGTGATTTACGGGCAGCTGCAAATGTCATCGAAGGGCGTAAGGTACATGAAAATGTAACAGCAATCGTTGTGCCAGGCTCATATTCGACGAAAAAACAAGCAGAAGCAGAAGGATTAGATAAAATCTTTACAGCTGCTGGCTTTGAATGGCGTGAGACAGGTTGCTCAATGTGTCTGGCAATGAATGATGATGTAGTACCAGCCGGTGAACGCTGTGCATCAACTTCAAACCGTAACTTTGAAGGACGCCAAGGAGCTGGTTCTCGTACACACTTAGTATCGCCACCAATGGCAGCAGCTGCAGCAATTGCTGGTCACTTTGTAGATGTTCGTGAATTCGTAAAGGAAACTGTGTAATTTCCATTTACACGGAAGGGATGATTGCAAATGGAACCAATTAATATCGTAAACAGTGTGATAACACCACTCGATCGTAAAAATGTCGATACAGACCAAATTATTTCAAAAGAGTTTTTAAAGCGTATTGAGCGTACAGGTTTTGGTCAGTATTTATTTTACCATTGGCGCTTTGATGCAGAGGGCAATGAAATGAAGGATTTTGTATTAAACAAACCTGAATTTAAAGACTCTAAAATTTTAGTAGCTCAAGATAACTTCGGCTGTGGTTCATCTCGTGAACATGCACCGTGGGCAATCTTAGACTATGGCTTCAATGTAGTAATTGCACCATCATTCGCAGATATTTTCCATAATAACTGCTTCAAAAATGGGATTTTACCAATCAAACTAACTGCAGCAGAGTGTGATGAAATTTTAGCTAAAAGCTTAGAAAATCCGTACAAGATGGAAGTCAATTTAGAAGCACAAACAGTAACGGGTGAAGATGGTACAGTTTATAAATTTAGCATCGATCCTTACTATAAAGAAACATTGCTAAATGGTTGGGATGAGATTGCCCTAACCTTTAAATACGAAGAACATATTGCTGCTTACGAAGCACAGCGTATTGTATTTTAATAGATTGAGCGCTGACCTTTTGACTGAAGACATATTAAGTTGTCTTCAGTTTTTTTTGTTGCTTAAAGAAGGGGGGCTTTGATTGAAGTGGAAATTGCTCAGGTAACAGGGAAACCTCCTAACTCCTATATTGGTAAATGATTATTCCTTACTAAATAACATAGTTCCAATTAAAAACCACTTTAGTTATTTAAATGTTTATTTTCAAAAAACGCAACAAATTGAAGTAATATTTTGATAATATAAAAATAGAGTTACGGGGAATAAATGGAACATTATCCAGATTATTGTCCCAACACTATAAGTTAGGGATGACATTTGTTAAAACATATCTCGTGCATATAAGTTGGGACGGAAATTATCTACACGTTTTGGTGATGAGTCAGTTTATTTAAACATTTACCAGAATACTTTTGTGAAAAGTAATAAAGGGAGGAACTATATAATGAAAATCCTTCGAAAATACAGCTTATTAATTGGAGGCTTAGGTTTTTCAAAATTAGGGGACTGAATTTACCTTGTAGCGCTAAATTTATTTATATGGCATTTAACACAATCGCCGGCAGCGATGGCTGGAATCTTTATTGTCGGACCAATAGCAAGAGTTTTAACAAGTTAGGTAGCTGGCTCTTTTATTGATCGTATGAAAAACGCAAGTTGATGATTGCAACTGATATTATACGAGGTTTCATTGTTTTTTGTATGCCGTTTATGGAATCAATTTGGCTCATCTATACACTGTTATTTTTAGCGAATATAGCGAGTAGTTTCTTTGGGCCTAGTAGTACATATTATATTACAAAGTTTGTTGCTTCTGAAGATAGACAACGATTCAACGCAATACTTGGCACGTTCAATTCAGGCTCGTTTTTAGTAGGTCCAGCGCTTGCAGGACTCCTCATCATGCCTTTTTAATACAACATTTACGATTTGGTTTAACAGCTTTACATTTTTTGTTTGTGCTTTGATCATTTACTTATTACCTGATGTAGATGATGTGAAGGAAACTTCACTGCAACGTATTACTTGGCAAATACTAAAAAATGACTATCTAACTGTAATAGCTTTCATTCGATAAAATTCATTATTTATAATGATTTATTTACTGTTTCAAAGTACATTATTGATTGCTTTTGCGCTTGATTCTCAGGAAACAACATTTATAAAACAAGATTTGGCTTTATCCGATAGCTTATATGGAGCCTTTGTGAGTAGTGCAAGAGCTGGAGCAATTTTAGGTGGAATGGTTGCTGCAAGCTTCGCCAAAAAATGGTCCACTCGGTCATATATGGCTTTTGGTTTGTTCCTGACAATGCTGTTTTATACAGCTTTTTATGCCTCGACATCGAGTATTTTGACATTTGTAAGTTTCGTTTTTTTAGGCTTTTTTATGGCATTTAGTAATACTGGTTATGAAACGTTTTATCAGCAAAATGTACCACCTGAAATTATGGGAATATTAGGTAGTATTTCTAGTATTTTTCAAAATATTTTACAAATCTCCTTTACTTTACTATTAGGTCTGTTTGCAGAATTATTTACGCTTCAAATGACTGCAATTGTTTTCGGTATTATCAGTATTTTATTGTCAATCTCATTATATTTTGTGCTATATTCCCCGAAAAACTACATCGGGTTAAAGGAGGAAGTATCATGATTTGCTATAAGGTTCATTGTATTTTTTGTAAGAAAATATTTGAAGTTGTAGAAGGCACAAGGAAATATAAACTATATAAAGAAAATATGGACGGGAAGTTTTCCTGTGAAGATTGTGATAGAAAAATTGAATTAGAGGCAAGGAAAGGTTTATTGGGAAAACTTAATTGAAAATAACCCCATATTTTTCAAATGTAAATGACCTGTCCTTCTATTGTTTTCTCAGTTAAAATGGAAAAATAAGATGGAAGGTAGGTCAAAAGATGATTACAGTTATAGGTAGTATAAATATGGATTTAGTTGTACAAATGGGGGTTTTCCCAAAGCAGGGTGAAACGATTCTTGGTAAAGATTTTCAAACGATTCCAGGAGGAAAAGGGGCTAATCAGGCAATTGCTGCGGCACGTCTTGGAAGTGAAGTCACAATGATCGGCTGTGTAGGCTCCGATAGTTTTGGAGAAACATTGCGCACAGTTTTACAGCAGGAGCATGTTCAAACTGAAGCTATTACAAGCGTTTCGGCACCTACTGGGATTGCTAATATTTTAATCTACAATAATGATAACCGTATTATAGTAGTGCCTGGGGCAAATTATGAACTAATGCCTGCGCATATAGAGGCAGCGAAAGAAATCATTCAAAAAAGTCAAATGGTCATTATGCAGCTAGAAATCCCAGTGGAAACGACTGCTTATGCGATAAAACTTTGTAAAGAAGCGAATGTACCTGTTTTATTAAATCCTGCACCAGCGGCTAATTTTGATGTGCAATGGATGGAGGATATTACCTATATCACACCAAATGAAACGGAGTGTGCCGAAATTTTTGGAGATGATGTTGAGCAAATATTAGAAAAGTATCCTAATAAAATGATTATTACGCAAGGTAGTGATGGCGCACGCTATTTTGATGGTGAATATCCTATTCATGTTCCGGGTTATTTGACGAAAGCGGTAGATACAACAGGTGCAGGTGATACGTTTAACGGTGCACTCGCTTATGCTTTAGTAGAAGGGCAATCATTGGATCAGGCTGTGTATTTTGCAAATATTGCAGCTTCATTATCGGTGGAGAAATTCGGTGCGCAAGGTGGAATGCCAACACTTGGAGCGGTGTACTCACGTATGGCTGGAATTGAAGAATGAAGAAGAAACTAACTATCTTACGAATTTATAATAATAATTTTTATTTCTTTTAGTCTGAATGAGTAATAATATCTGAGATAGTCTGTTCAATAGCATAAGATTAATTACCTATTTGTGACACTTGATTTTAAGTATATTGTCCTTTTTTGTCGTTATTTCTTAGTACTATGTATTAATAAGTGAATATTTTCATTTATAATAACTTTAGATACATACGAAAAGAGGTTTTGAGGATGACAAATATTGATAATGTGCCGATCGAATATACAGCCTCAGCGAATAATATTTTGCCACAGCTTGTTGATCATTTTCGACAATTACATGGCATTATTGTACAAAATACATATGTAAAAGATACAGCTAAACATTTAAATCGTATCATTCAAGATGCTAACAACGAAACGATGATTCTTATTGTTGGGAAAGAGCGTGTTGGAAAAACAACACTTGTAAATGGACTTTTAGGACGTCAAGTTTTGCCTGTTAGTGATCAGCATCCAACAGGGGTAAATACATTTTTGCGATACGGTGAGCATGAAGAAATAAAGGCGTATTTTTTAGATGGCGTTGTAGCAATATTCGATATGAGCAAGCTAGAATTATTGACAACTAGCGATACTTTTGCATCTCAAATACTACGAGAACATTTAGATTACTTAGAAGTATATTTGAAAAACGATTTATTAAAATCAGTAACAATTATTGATTCTGTTTCATTGGAAGCTGGGGGAGGAGAAATGGCCTACTTCCCAGAAGCATTAATGAACCGTGTTGACGAAATTTTTTGGGTATTACGCTCAGGTTCGATGGCTATTTATCCTGAAATTTTATTGATGGAAACGCTAAAAAACAAAGGTGTTGAGCCCCTTTGTGTCATCAATGCTATCGATTCAAATGAAAATACGCAGACGTTTATTAATGCTGAGAGAGAACGAATTGGACATTTAATAAGTGATTTTGTTGCTATCTCTGCAAGAGAAGCGATTGAAGCTAAACAGACTAATAGTGATGAGCTTTGGGAAAAAAGTCAGTATGAGCAATTAATTTCAGAAATTCATCGAGTTGCAGAAAATAGTGATAAGAAAACGTATGGCATTTTAATTCGCTTCTTGCAATGGCTTGAACGATTCCGCTTCGAATTAACTGTTATTCCACAAAGAGATCCATTCCAATCTGCGGTTGAGAACATTGAAAAGTATGCAGGCGATACACAATACGAATTTTCACGTTATCAACGTGATTTAGCGATTGTGACTGAATATGAGCAAGAATATGAGCAGGTTGCCAATGTATTTAAAAATGTTCAAACATTATACCAACTTTTACAAACCATTTCACAAAATGATTATTTACAGGATGAAATAGTGGAAAGCTTTACAGAAAAGGCTGTTTTTTATCAACAAATGTTACGAGAATATCGTAATATGCATAGCGATTATATACGTGAATATGATCGATTGGATGCCCAGCATAAAAAAATTCACGGAAAAGGTCTTATGAAGGCTATCTTTGGTCAGCATACACAAAATGGATTTTTCAAAGAACGTGTCAGCAAGTTAAATGAGCAGCAAGTTGTTTGTATTGCACAATATGAAAAAGTGCAAGAAGCGGAGGCAATGATGCTTCAGTCCATTAATTCAATACAAAGTTATCTTATGGAGTTAACGAAAAAACGTTTGGTACGTATTGAGCAGAAAGTGCAAGAGCTAAATCACCAACGTTCAAAAGAAAAACGCCAATTAAAGTTATACGCAAATAAATTAAATGAATTTTCTTGTTTAATAGAGGCGCAGGGCTATATTAAAGAAACTATTCAACCATTTTTAATGGACGAACAAATGCCGCTAAAAGAAAAAGATATTGTAATGCTAAAAGAAACGATTAACAGTATCATAAGCATTGACCTGACGAATAATGGTCTACTTGCACGTAGTCAAATGAACAATAAAATGGAGAGCACTGCGATTCCTTTCGATGTTCAGAAAAAATATCCTTTACATACGCTAGCTTTAGCAGAAGTAGATGTAAAATCAAACGATATACCAGAAATACCGAAAAAATTAGATATTCAATATGAAGAATAAACGTTAAAAGAAAATGTTCTAAAATTTATTTATAATTTTAGAACATTTTTTTATGTATTTTCTAGTTTTCTATAAAATGGGATTAATTGTATAAAAATGAAACTAAATAAGACGATTTTCGTATAGATAGTAGGAGGGATTAAAATGATTCAAATTAAAGGACGTTTTACTGAAGTGAAAATTTATTCAAAGACAGCCTTACAATCAGCTATCGATCAAATTAAAGAATTGGCAAATCAAGCCTTTATGGAAGGAACAAAAGTACGGATTATGCCAGATTATCACGCAGGAAAAGGTTGTGTTATTGGCACAACGATTCAGCTTCAAAATCGTGTAGTGCCTAATCTTGTAGGCATTGATGTTGGTTGCGGTGTATTTGTAGCTGAGTTAAATGAGACGAATATCGATTTTTCGAAACTTGATGCTACAATTCGAGCACATATACCAAGCGGACAGAATATCCATCAGGAAGTATCTTCTGCACGTCATTTTGTTGAATTCGAGGGGAGACAGTTTGTAGCGAGTGGCTTAAAGGATGACTATACGAATCTATCGCTTGGTACACTTGGGGGAGGCAATCATTTTATCGAGCTTGCAAAAGACGAAGCAGGCACACATTACTTACTTATCCATACTGGGTCGCGTTATGTCGGAGCGAAGGTAGCGAATTGGCATCAAAAAAGAGCCTATGAAACATTACAACGAGAAGATTTAAAAGAAAAAATTGCCGATTTGAAAAATCAGGGGCGCGAAAAAGAAATTCAAGCAATGATTAAAGCTAGTAAAGAGCAAAATCCTATTGTACCAAAAGATTTAGCCTATTTAGAGGGTGAGTATTTCCATGATTATATTCACGATATGAAAATTGCTCAGCAATATGCTCGGATGAATCGTTGGACAATTGCTGAAACAATCTCCAAGCATATGAACTGGCGTTTTAACGAAACGTTCGATACGATCCATAACTATATTGATACAGAAACAATGACGTTAAGAAAAGGAGCCGTTCGAGCAAATAAAGGGGAGAAGCTCGTTATTCCTATGAATATGCGAGATGGCTCACTCATTTGTATCGGGAAAGGGAATGCAGATTGGAATTACTCAGCACCACATGGGGCAGGGCGAATGTATTCTCGCCGTGCAGCAAAAGCAGCACTAAACATGGAAGATTTTAAAGAAATGATGCAAGGTATTTGGACAACATCTGTAAACGAAGAAACATTAGATGAAGCCCCTATGGCATATAAGCCGATGTCAGAAATTACATCTGTTCTCGAGGAAACTGCAGATATATTAAAAGTGATTAAACCTGTTTACAATTTTAAAGCTAGCGAAGCAGCTAAGCCTTATGAGCGGAAAAATAAAAATAATTCCTAATAATAGAAAGTGCTTGCATTCGTGGTTATCTATTAACAATATATCTGTAATGATATAAAATAGGCTTACAAAGATGAAGTGGGTGGTTTTTTGGTATCTTCAAAAGATGTGGCAAAGTATGCGGGTGTCTCGCAGACAACGGTTTCAAGAGTGTTAAATACTCCTGAACTCGTAAAGCCGAGGACTGTTGAAAAAGTAATGCAGGCTATTGAGGAATTAAACTATATTCCAAATGATGTTGCTAGATCGCTTGTACAGAAAAAAACAGGCATTATTACTTTGATATCAGGGCCTTTACATAATCCTTTTTTTGTCGATACAACAACTGCAATCGTTAATTATGTTAATGCTCGGGGCTATAAAGTAAATGTTTATTTTGGTACGGAAGATAATTTAGATTCTATTTATAATTCTGTTTTGGAAACCAGGGCTGATGCGATAATTTTATCGTCTATGTTATATGAAGATGACTTATTTTTTAAGCTTGAAAAACGAGGCATACCTTTTATCATGTATAATCGCAAGCATCAAGAAAACAGGTATTTTGTAGAAATTGATAATGTGGAAGCTGGCTATATAGCGACGAATCATATTTTAACTTTAGGTCATCATGACATATGCTGGATTGGCGGTCCACATGAAATAAGTACTTTTTATGAAAGGTACAATGGCTTTAAAAATGCATTAAAGGACAGCGGAATAGGTATAAATACAGTGCCAGCATTTTTTACAAATACTAAAAAAGACGATATTGAACGAATATTTGAAGAAATACTTAGGCTTCCTACGAGACCTACTGCTATTTGTGCCGCAACAGATGCAATTGCTATTGAAATTTTAAACCTTTGCTTAGAGAGGGGCTTTCATGTTCCTAAAGATTTTAATGTTATTGGCATTGATAATGTTGAGCTCAGTAAGCACCATTCAATTGCTTTAACAACAGTAGGTTTAGCATCCGAAAAAAACCTCGGATTTATTGCTATTGAAAAATTATTTGAGGTAATGGAGAAAAAAAGTACTTGCATCCAACAAACAGAATCTGTTAAGCTTTTCCCGAGAAATACAACATGTAAAAAAATAAACTGATGACCTCAGTTTATTTTTTAAAACTTAAAATGGTTACGTATTCATTTTTGTATTTTCAGAAATGAATACGTAACCATTCCGAAAGAGGAGTGAGTCAGGTCTTGAAAAAAAGCTTATTTATTAATGGACAATGGCAAATGACAGATGAATTTATGGAGGTTCAATCCCCCTACTCAAAAGAGGTCATTGCTCAATTTGCGATGGCAACTGAAGATGATGTACAGCGCGCAATTGAAAGTGCTCATTTAGCAGAGTCTGAAATGGCAGCTTTAACGGCATTCCAAAGAGCAGAAATTTTAGAACAATTATCTGAACTATTTGCAGTAAATAGAGATGAGGCAGCTAATATTATCTCATTAGAATCAGCAAAGCCGTTGAAGTATGCGTATGCTGAGATTGATCGAACGATTGAAACTTACAAATTTGCAGCAGAAGAAGCGAAGCGACTATCTGGTGAAATGATTCCGATGGATGCATCTAAAAGTGGAGAGGGTAGATTTGGTTATACAATCCGCGAACCATTAGGCGTTATTGCGGCCATTACACCTTTTAATTTTCCACAAAATTTAGTAGCCCATAAAGTTGGACCAGCATTAGCAGCTGGAAATACGATTGTTTTGAAACCTGCAACACAAACAGCTTTATCTGCTCATTTTCTAGCAAAACTATTGGCACAAACAAACTTACCAGCAGGTGCATTTAACTTAGTAACTGGGCAAGGAAAACTAGTAGGGGATGTATTTTTAGCACATCAAAAAGTAAAAATGATTACATTTACGGGAAGTCCTGCTGTAGGCATTTCTCTTCGTAATCGCGCAGGATTAAAGAAAGTTACATTAGAACTTGGTTCGAATGCTGGTGTTATTGTTGATGAAGGGATTCAACTCGATAAAATCATGGACCGAATTGTTATGGGAGCTTTTTCAAATCAAGGTCAAGTGTGCATCTCCCTACAGCGTATATATGTAAAAGAAAATATAATAGATGTATTTTTAGAAAAACTAAAAGCAAAAATAGAACAGCTAACAATAGGGGACCCACTAGATGTAACAACAGATTTAGCGATGATGATTTCAGAAACTGAGCAACAGCGTGCTGTCACATGGATAGAAGAAGCGGTTGCAGAAGGTGCCGAAGTACTGACGGGTGGTCGTATTGAAAATAATATTTTACTTCCAACAGTATTATTTAATGTATCCTCTCATAGCCGTGTATCTTGTGAGGAAATATTTGCACCTGTTGTAATTGTCAATACTGTTTCTTCAATAGAAGAAGCCATTGATGCTGTCAATGATTCAAATTATGGCTTACAGGCAGGAATATTTACACCTTCAATCGAGATGGCCTTTAAAGCTTCAAAGAAATTACAAGTAGGGGGTGTCATTATAAATGACGTTCCGACATACCGTGTTGACCATATGCCATATGGCGGCATTAAAGAAAGCGGAACCGGTCGAGAAGGAATCAAATATGCAGTTGAGGAAATGACAGAAATGAAGCTAGTGATTTGGAATAACAATTAACTTCTTCAGCAACTGTTTTATGTAGTGAAAGCAAAGCGTCAGCTACAAATGTTTTATGTAGCGAAAGCAAAGCGTCAGCTACAATTACGCCGAGGCACAAATGATTCAGAAATGGAGATGGTTGTAAATGAACATAATCAAACAGCACCCGAAATTGTATGTTATGGATAATGGAACAATGCGAATGGATAAAAACTATATGATTGCCATGCATAACCCTGCAACGATCGATCATCCAAACCAGCCAAATAAATTTGTAGAATTTCCAGTTTATACAGTATTAATTGATCATCCAGAAGGAAAAATATTGTTTGATACAGCTTGTAACCCAAACTCAATGGGACCTGAAGGACGCTGGGGTGAATTTACGCAAAAAGCATTCCCAATTAATATGCCAGAAGAATGCTATTTACATCATCGTTTGGAAGAGTTAAATGTGCGTCCAGAAGATATTAAATATGTTGTTGCTTCACATTTACACTTAGATCATGCAGGCTGTTTAGAACTTTTTACGAATGCAACAATAATTGTGCAGGAAGATGAATTCAATGGAACTTTACAAACATATGCAAGAAATGTAAAAGAAGGTGCATATATTTGGGGTGACATTGATATGTGGATAAAGAACAACTTACAATGGCGCTTAATTAAGCGTGGTGAGGATAATGTGAAGCTTGCAGAAGGAATCCAAGTTTTGAATTTTGGTAGCGGTCATGCTTGGGGAATGCTAGGTTTGCATATTAATATGCCAGAAACGGGTGGAATTATTTTAGCTTCAGATACCATTTACACTGCTGAAAGCTTTGGGCCACCTGTCAAGCCACCTGGAATACTATATGATTCTGTTGGTTATAATTCTACGGTTGAACGAATTAGAAGATTAGCAAATGAAACAAATTCACAAGTTTGGTTTGGTCATGATTCTGCCCAATTTAAGTCTTTTAGAAAATCGACAGAAGGTTATTATGAATAGATAGGAGCATAACAATTATGCATAAATTAACTTTTACTCCTGCAAGTTATACAGGCTGGGGTTGTTTGAACCAGTTATTACCAGAAGTAGAAAAATTAAAGGTGAAAAATATTTTAATTATTACTGATCCATTTTTAAAAGAGTTAGGTTTAACAGATAATGTTGAAAAGCCTTTACAAGACAATGGGTACTCTACAACCATTTATACCGATATTGCTCCTGAGCCACCGCTCGCAATTGGTGAAAAACTAGTTGATTTTACAAGAAAGTATCATTTTGATTTAGTCATTGGTCTAGGGGGAGGAAGTGCATTAGACTTAGCAAAGCTTGCCGCTGTTTTAGCAACACATGATGGAAAAGTGGCAGATTACTTAAATTTAACGGGAACAAAAACTCTTGAAAATAAAGGGTTACCTAAGATATTAATTCCAACTACATCTGGAACAGGTTCAGAAGTGACAAATATATCCGTACTATCACTTGAAACAACTAAGGATGTTGTTACACATGATTACTTATTAGCAGATGTCTCCATTGTAGATCCTGCGTTAACGATTTCCTTACCACCAAAAGTGACCGCTGCTACAGGCGTAGATGCTTTAACACATGCAATAGAGGCTTATGTTTCTGTAAATGCCAATGAAGTAACTGATGCACTTGCACTACAAGCCATTAAATTAATTAGTGGCTCTATTCGAACTGCAGTGCATGACGGTCAGAATAAACAGGCTCGTTCGGATATGAGTTATGGCAGTTATTTGGCAGGCTTAGCCTTTTTTAATGCTGGTGTTGCAGGAGTACATGCTTTAGCTTATCCACTTGGTGGCCAGTTCCATATTGCTCATGGAGATTCCAACGCAGTGCTATTACCATATGTAATGGGCTATATTCGTCAAAGTTGCGAAAAACGTATGAAAGATATTTTAGATGCAATGGGTATTTCATCTGCGTATTTATCGCAAGAAGAGGCTTCCTATAAATGTGTAGATGCATTAAAGCAACTTGTTCACGATGTTAATATTCCGTCAACATTAAAAGGATTCAATATACCAGAATTAGCACTGGAACAACTAACTGATGATGCGACAAAGCAAACAAGAATCTTAGCACGTAGTCCGATGCCGCTTAAGCGAGAAGATATCTATACTATTTATCGAGCTGCATTTGATGGAGAAGTTCGAGAACCTCATCTACTATAATGAATAAAAGAGAAACGTTGATTGCGGGCGTTTCTCTTTTTTTAGACTGTTTTCTCAAAGATTGTTTGGATATTTCTTGAATCGAAAATTTAACTAAAGTCCCTGTTAGTGAAATGACTATATACTTTCAGGTAAATAATGTTTATACATTTCCAATGCATCAGTATGCTCTTTTAATACAGCAATGGTTTTATGGTTTGGTTTTGCAAAAATAATAGAATAATCCTCTTCGTTAAGTTCCTTGTTAATTGAAAAAGCTAATTTTTCTTCATCTAATGAAAATTGAGCATTAACACCCGTTTTGTTTCCGCGAGCATCTAATCGTATCCACTTATTGTGGGACTTTAAATAAATAGCATTCAAGGCGTGAATCGAATAGCCTTTTTCTGGAGTATCAAACAACATTAAACGCTGATAACAAAAACCTGTTGGAATTCCTTGCGAGCGTAATAGTGCTGCCAAAAGATTTGATTTTGCATAGCAAATACCTTGTTTATACTTCAATACATCTGATGCGTGACAAGTAACTTTTTTCCCTTGAATATCCCAAGAATGTGATATTTCATCACGAACAAATTCAAAAGCAATTTTTGTTTTTTCAATTTCTGTTTGAGTTGACTGAAAAAGCTCCTCAATTTTTTCTTTAATAATTGAATTAGAGTAATCAACCACATCTAATTCAATTAAATAATCACCTGAATTTTTAGATTCAAATACAAAACCCATAAACCACCAACCCTTTCTGTTGTATTTTTATTTGTGGTTAAGTATTAATATACAATGAAGATAGGTGGTTAGTATATATTTTTTCAACTAACGAAGCAGGTTAGTGAAAGAAACTAGCAAAAAGTTATATAAATGCTAAAATACCTGCGACAGGTAGTATTCATCGAATTTCATCAGGAAAACAATATATAAAGCAGTAAACAAAACTTGAGGAGGTATTGTAGTGAACCAACACAAAATGATTATTACTCAGTATAATCCCAAATACGCTGAACAAACAGTGGATATGTGGCGAGGTAGTAAGGAACAGGCTATTGGTCAGAAAGAAATTCACAGCTATGAAAGTCACGTTTATTTTTTAAACCATATATTATCTGAAAAGTTTCAAATAGATTTAGCGTTAATTGATGAAAAAGTAGTTGGAATGATTGCCTATAATGAAAAGGAAATAAGCCAACTATATATTCATATAGATTATCAAGGAATCGGTATAGGTCATACATTACTAGATAAAGTAAAAGCACAATCAAGTGGGAGGTTAACATTATATACATTTGAAGTAAATGAAAATGCACAACGATTTTATGAAAAACAAGGATTTGAAATCATAGGTAGAGGACACGTAAATGAAGAAAATTTAGCTGATATTCAATATGAATGGATATCCAAATATCTGCCTTCCTCAATTAATTGATTTATTCTATCCCTTGATTCTTTGCATTTCGGAAGTTTTTCTAATAAATTTCATCACCATAGAGAATTTCTGCAACTTGGAACAGAGAATGCAACGACTGTTAGGATAACCCTTGGTATTTGAATAATATATCTCCATCTATAACAAAATTTGACGCTGTTTCAAAAAAGATATATTATACGAGTAAGACAATTGACTTAAATGAAAGGGGTGAGTAAATATGAAAAAATTGCCTGAAGCAGAATTTGAGATTATGAGGATAGTTTGGGAAAGTAATCCTCCAATTACTACAGGTATAATAATGAGAGAAATAGGAAATGAGAAAGGTTGGAAGATCCAAACCGTAGTATCCCTTATGCAAAGATTAACTGAACGTGGATTTCTTCGCAGTGAGAAAAAAGGTAAGGAGAGATTTTATTACCCTATAGTAGAAAAAGATGCCTATCTAAGTTTTGAAACAGAGCATTTTATGAAGCTCTACCATAAAAATTCCTTTATGAATTTAGTGGGTACACTCTATAAATCCGATACTATTTCTAATGAAGATTTAGCTTCATTAATTAAATGGGTGGAAGAAAAGAGGGATTAATATGCACAGTATCATGGTAGGTTTATTCTTTAAATCAGTAGTTATGTCCTTTATTGGACTACTCTTTATAGCTGTAACGCCTTCCCTTTTAAAACGGTACAGTGCTAGATGGCTTTATTATGGCTGGCTCGCTATCCTTGCAGGTTTTATTTTACCATTTTCAATCAATAATATATCGACCCCAGTTTTCAATCTATCAGAATCGGTGCAAGTACCATCTAAAGAACCTGTTCCAACTAACAGTAGTCAGATAACGCTTGTGTCCTCATCTGTAGATACAGTGACAGCACTTTCTGTTTGGCAGATGGTGATGATAATTTGGATTTTAGGAATCGTTGTATTTTTGGCAGTTCATCTTGTAAGACATTATCGTTTTATGTACATGGTGAAAAGATGGGGGCAAACGATAACTGAACCGAAAACCCTTCATTTACTTGAAAAAGTTAAAAGTGAAATGAATATCACTAAGGAAATCGCATTGAAAGAATGTAGCTTTATCCATTCCCCCATGTTAGTGGGATTTACTAAAAATACTATCTGGCTACCTAATAATGCTTATCGAGAAGAAGAACTAAACATGATATTGAAGCATGAGTTAGTTCATTTAAAACGAAAGGATTTATGGTATAAAGCTTTTGTATTGCTGATTAGTAGTATTCATTGGTTCAATCCATTGTTCTATCTATTCGCTAAAGAACTGGACAACCTTTGTGAACACGCTTGTGATGAAGAAGTAGTAAAAAATACTGACATCCAACTTAGAAAAACGTATAGTCAGACGATACTACATGCTGAGAAATTAAAAAGAGGAAAAGGTGTTTTATCTACAAATTTTCTAGGAAGTACACAAATTCTAAAAAAGAGAATACTCTCCATTATGGATATGAGTAAGAAGAAATCCGGAATCGTTGTGATGGCACTATTAATTTTACTTTCAACAGGTGGAATGGCCGTCAGTTCAGCATTTGCTATTTCCAGTAAGCCGTTGAACTATTTAGACGAAACATTTATGAAAGAATCCATTTTAAATGGTGCATCAAGAGGCAACTTTGCATCAGACAAATTTATTATTTACCCAAAGAATATGGGGGATAGAAAAATTGTGCCACCTGAGCCTACTATAAACAAAGAGCTCTATCGTGATGTGTTTTCAGCGGGTGTCATTGGAACTGAAGCAAGATACCGATACCCGATTGAAATTGTGCATAAACAGAATGGACAAAAATATACAACGGTAATTCATATTGAATATGATTATGAGCTACTAGCACCTGTTGAATATGATGAGCTCAATACCCTTATCGAAGCCTATTTGTTGCCTTTTAATGAGTTAAAGTCTATACCATATGCAGATTTCATCACACCAAATTACCTAGAAAATAGATTGAAAGACTATATGCGAGATATTGATACACAGAATACAGACGCACGAGTGGAATTCACATTTCGTTTTGGTGGCTGGGTAACGAACAATGATCATCTGCCTTTCTCAAGTCAGAATCCTATAGGTACTACACCACGATATATGAAGTCTACACCATAGAAATCGTGTTGTATAGCTGAGTGATGTAGGCTTCTCCCTAATATTATTAAGAAACTTAGCATCTCTCGAACTATCACATATTAAGGGATGTGATACCACCTTCGAATCTAAGTAGAAATAGTTAAAAGGTTGTGTTCACCTTGTTCAACTCCCTTGAAAGAACTTAATCATCTTTTATCTTCTATGGTGAAGTGCTAATTTTTGCGCTACATGGGTGGCTAACGGGGTGCTGTAGTTAAATATTCGATTTACGAAATATCAAACATAAAAACAGAGTTGATTCTACACATTTTGTAGATTGACTCTGTTTTTATGTTTTAACAGCAACAATCATTTAAAAGCCTTTTTTAATATTTCTATGAAGTAGTTTTGGATACAGAATTATAATGAAAATGAAATTTGTTACAATTGATTAAATTGTTGAAAATAAATCGAACGAAATTGGCAGCTCGACTGTCTAATAAGTAGAAGGGAGTGAATGTGATGGATGAACAAGCATTGGTGAAGCGTGCGATAGCTGGGGATGAAGATGCTTTTTTACATCTAATAAAACAATATGAACAGACGATGTACCGTATGGCATTCGCCTACTTAAAAAATGAGCATGATGCCATTGAAGCGGTACAAGAAGCTACATATCGAAGCTTAAAAAAGATACATACCGTAAAAGAACCAGGTTATTTTAGTACGTGGCTTGTCCGAATTTTACTCAATATTTGCCATGATATGCGTGAAAGAAGCAGACGTCTTGATTTGCAGGAAGACATAGAAATCAGCGATAACGCTCCCAATCACGAGCGCTTTGAAATGACAGATATTATTACAAAGCTACCAAAAGAGCAGCAAGAGCTTATTTTTCTAAAATATTTTCAAGATTATAAAAATCGAGATATTGCTATGCTACAAAATATTCCAGAAGGAACTGTGAAGTCAAGGTTACATGCGGCATTGAAAAAACTTAAACTATATTTTACGGAGAAGGGAGAGCTATAGATGAAACAGGTAGAAAAGCATGATTATGATATTTTTGTCAAAGAACTAGCGAAAATTGACATACCACATGAGCAATTAGAAGAGTCGCGTAGGAACAGTGTCATACGCTTCCAAAAAGAAAAGCGTAATCGACAACGTACATGGAAAAGCATTGTTGTTACTTGTGCATTATTGTTACTTTTTGTAACGTCTATTCGTGTATCTCCAGCTTTTGCTAGTGCCATCGCAAAAATCCCAGGCTTTGCTCCATTAGTTGAGATGATTACGTATGATAAAGGGGTCAAAGATATACTCCATAATAACTATTATGAGGATCTAGGACTGTCACAAACGAAAAATGGTTTATCATTTACACTTCAAGGAGTTATTGCTGATGAAACAGGTATGATTTTGCCTTATACATTTTCAGCGCCGTTCGATGTTCATGATTTAGAGACTAAGAAAATGGAGCTCCGTCTAAATGGTGAGGTATTACCCGCTGGAATAAGTTATAGCTGGTATAGCGAAAAAGAAACATCTTTGATTGAAGATAAATTTGTGTTTTCATTTAAAAATCCTATAAATTATGACAATGCTAATTTTGAATTATATATCCAATTTGCAGATGAAAAACAAACAGAGTTTACGATCCCATTCTCACTTAAAAAGCCAATAGCGAAAACGAAGTCCTATGAATTGAATGAAAAAATGAGCTTTGAAGGACAGCAAATCACCATCAAGTCTGTCTCTATTTCACCGCTCCGTACAGGTGTTACAATCGCTCTTGATCCACATAATGATCAGCGGATTTTAGGATTTGATGATATTCGTCTATTGGATGAAAAAGGGGAGGAATGGACGACAATCAATAATGGCTTAACAGCTACAGGTAATCTAATAGATGGCGAAGAAACATTCTTTATGCAAAGTAATTATTTTAGGGAGCCTAAAAAGTTAACATTATCCATTGGAAAAGTAAAAGCATTGCCAAAAGGTCAGGATTTTATCGAGGTAGATTTTAATCAAAAGAAAGTGCTGTCCAAACCACCTCTCTCTGGCTTAAAAGTTCAAGTTAATAAGCACATGGTAACAATAAATGTTCCAACTTCTTATGAAAATAAAAATATCAGTTTACTTGGTACAGCAATAGATGCAAATGGTGAAACTGTTTATAGTAATTCAGGAAGTTATCATAGACCTGATGATTATGTAATTGAACAAACAGAAACATATGATATAAAGGGAGTTGCCAATCCAGTCCGCATCTATTTCTCACATTATGAAAATTTTTTAGATGGAACTCAAACGGTTGATATTCCATTGAAATAGTCAAACAAAAAAGAATCTGCTCATACAGATTCTTTTTGTTTACATTAAATTTTAAGCTTCAGCATCTGGTGTAAATGAACGTGTCGCTAATTCAGCGTCAAGCATAAAGATTGCGTTAGAATCATTTTCTATGCGTTCAATTTTACGGATTAACGTGTCGAATGTTGATTCTTCTTCCACTTGCTCGTCAATGAACCATTTTAAGAAAGCCATTGTTGCATGCTCGCGTTCGTCTAAAGCGATATCCGATAAATTATAAATACGGCGAGTCACTTCTTTCTCGTGTGAAAGGGCAGTTTTGAAGGCATGTAAAATAGACTCGAAATGATTATCTGGGCTATCGAAGCCTTGGATTGTTGCACGGTAGCCCATATCACTTAGGAAATTATAAAATTTCATCGCATGGAAGCGCTCTTCTTCAGCCTGTACTAAAAAGAAGTTGGCAAAACCATCGTAATCTTGATCTGTGCAATATGCCGCCATCGCCATATAAGCATGCGCAGAGTAAAATTCAAAATTCATTTGTTCGTTTAGTGCTGTGTGTAGTTTTTCAGATAACATAAAAGTTTTCCTCCCTTTGCAGTAAATACCTGCTGCTATTCTTATAGTATACAGCGAAAAAAGGCAATGTTGCAAAACTTAATTGATGTTTATTCTCAATTAGGGAATTTAATCAAATATTTTTTTTATGCGCCAAATTACTTCTAAAAGATTGATAAATAAATTAATGAAATCTAAATAAAGATTTAAAGCCATCCCAACGACCTCAGCATCTGAAACGTGATTATGTCGGATTTGGTTAAAGTCATAAACAGTATAGAGACTAAAAAGTAGTACAGTAATTCCTGCAATAATTAATCCGACCATATTGCTAACCGGTATAAACATAGAGATTAATGAAAATACAATAACGACGATTAATACGGTGAATAAATAGCTTCCCCAATTGGAAATGTCTTTATTCATCATCATACCAATCAGTGCTAACACAATAAAAATAGCTACAGTCGCTACGAAAACAAGTAAAACAAGCTGTTGTCCTAGCTCCGCAATGTAAAATTGTGTTGTCCAAAATAGTAAAATTCCCATTAAAAAGGGGATTGTATACATAATGGAATTAGCAAGCTTCAGGTTTCGTACAAAGATGACAATGATCAGAAGTACAAGCGCAATAATGGATATTGGCATGACAATTGCAGGAGGTAATAATGTTGCAATGTACATTCCGACAACTGTTAATACCCACATAAAAGCAAAGTGTTTTAAGATTTTATTTAAGTTTTGATTTTTAGCATACGCCATATAGAAAAGTCCTTTCTTTTGTAAAATAACTTTTATATAGTAACATACGAATCAACATTGAAAAAGATTCAATCATAAAAAATATGTATTATTATCATAATGTGGTGCTCACTGGGTACCAAGTATCCCGGTTTGGTGAGACAAACAATACCCGGCCTTCGCTAGGACCGGGTAATATTTTTGGGCATCATTTTACATTTTTTCTTTGGTTTTTCACACCAACTAAATAACCACCAAGGGCAATTGCAACTAAGACAATCCAGAAAATGGCCTTCCAAAGTGTTGAGTGTGGAAATTCATGTGGAATTATACCTAGTTTTTCGTGTGCTAATGTTAGAACAGCCAGCTTTACACCAACCCAACCAACGATTAAGAAGGCAGCTGTTTCAAGTGATGGAAATTGATCGAGTATTTTCACGAACCAACGAGCAGCAAAACGCATCATAATAACACCGATAATACCACCTAAAAACATCACGGCGAATTGCCCGGCATTAATGCCGCCAACATCGAAATTTCCGATATGAGGTAGTGTAACTGCAATGGCGACAGCAGCTAATATTGAATCTATGGCAAAGGCAATGTCAGCAAACTCAACCTTCAGTACGGTCATCCAGAAACCAGATTGTTTTTTATTCTCATGAATTTCCTCGGGATTTTGTTTGGCTTTTCGGGAATCATAAATATGCTTCGTCGACATAAATAATAAATAGGCAGCACCTAGAGCTTGAATTTGCCAAAAGTTAACGAGCGTTGTAATAAGAAATAGTGCCGCAAAGCGAAAAACAAATGCTCCCACTAAACCATATAGCAGTGCTTTTTGCTGTTGATTTTTTGGTAAATGCTTAACCATAACGGCCATAACAACGGCATTGTCTGCAGCTAATAAACCTTCCAGTACAATTAATACGATGAGGACCCATGCGTATTCTAGTAAAATTGCCTCCAAGTGTATTTCCTCCTTTATACTTTGAACAGAAATGAATAAACTGCCTTTAACGTATTCTTTGCTTTTTTAGGCAAAATAAAAAGACCCATGCCTAAAAAATAGGCAAAGGTCTTGCTAAGCTGATTAATTGGTTGTTGCACAGAATATCTGTACGCCAAGATATGCCTTCACACCCGATGGTAATAACCATGTAATGACGAATGTGAAATCAGATGCTTTGTTCACATCTGCTAGCTACTCCCCTTTGACATAATTGTCAAAAGCTATTCAATTCTTTATACATGAATTATAGCATGCTGATCACCAATTGCAAATCAAAATGTAAAGCTATGTTAAAAGTTCGGAAAGTTGTTGCTAGGAAAAGCTATTCTACAGTATTCTATTTAAATGATTTTTTGAGGATTGGATAAAAATAAGCATTCAGTATATAAATAACTATAAAGACAATAGCGCAGGATATTTCAAAGGGGATATATATAAACAAAAAGAGGGAGTTATTTGATACATTATCTCATCACCATAACATGTGGTTGATTTCTGTTCCGACTGGGCAATGGGGGTGTCCGGTTCTGAGCCGTTTCACTCGCTGCAAAGTTTCCGGGCTAGTGCGATATTGATCACTCAGTCGTGTGTTGTTGTTGCTTTCGCTGCGCTTTCGCACAGATAAACCGTGTTGTTGTCGCTGCGCTTTCGCACAAATCAATTGCCACAGGACGTGGCGCTCTTTAGACTGAGTTCCTCTATAATCGGTAGGTGTTTGAATAACCACTGAAAAGGAACTACATCCACATTCATCTTACCACCTTTGGGAGTTTTCTACTGAATGAAGATAATTGGAAAATGTTTTAACAAATATATTCCGCAATTTTTGGTGATGAGTCGATAAATTAAAATATCCTCTTAAATAGTTATGTACATTTAAGGGGATATTTTTAGTTTAATCATTAAATGTTCCCGTAAATGTTTTACGGCCAGAATTTACTTGGTTAACGTCTATTTCTAATTTACTAATAGAACTGGGCGTTAATGGGATCTTTCCATCCTTCTCTAGTCTTTTCCATACTTTCACATTTTTTCGGTATAGATGTTCAGAAAGACGATAAATATCAATATCTTTCGCTAATGCTTCTTTATACGTTGTTCTAATTTCTTTCTTCACTTCTTTTATAATCTTTTTTCTTATTTCATCTTCTGAAACATTAGTTTTTAACCCATTTAAAGTTGCATTTAATTTTACAACTACTTCAAATGTAACTTGATTATTTTTAACAAGTGGTTCAATATCTACCTTTATTTTTTCCAATGTTACCGTTAAAAAATCTGTTTCGTCACCATCTAACTTAAAGGTTATTTCACCTCTGTGCGTTCTATTATGCATCCATTGCATGCCTCTTGCAGCATCATTCTTAATTAAGCCTTTAAACCCACTTTTTGAAAGAACCCCGACCCCTATAAAGGTAGTATCCTGTCCTTGTTGCTCTGCCGTTTCCCAGTTTTTATTGATCGTTACATAAGGGATACCAATTTCGTGATTTGGTTCATTTAAGCCAATAACTAAATTACGGAAATTAACAGGCTCAACGAATGTTTCTTGATCATCTGTATCTAAAGGCGTACTAAGCTTTGATGATATAAGAGATTTATTCAAAATCGGCGTTAAAAGAAGGATGTCTTTTATAGAATCTTGAGTACAATAGGTCCATATTTGATACCTCGTTTCCCTATACCGCAACACAGTGTCTATAATGGAGAGGGCATTTTTATCTTTCAGTGCTTCCTCGGAGAAAATTATAAATGTCATATGCCCCCAAAACACTTTTTGGTCAATGGATCGAAATAATTTAAAAAGTGCTTCTTCCAACGTTTTTCCCTTCGCTTGTCCAACCTCTGCAGGTACTGTTTGAGGATTAGGATATTCGGATTTTGCAACATTGGTGAAGTTAATTAATTGCAAATATATTTCATACTGACCATCTTTATAATCAATACCAAGTCCATCTACATAATACATTCTTTGAGCTTCATTAATATCCCAACATCCTGAAAGAAGTAGTGAAGTAGCTAAGCCTGAAAGTAAAATGAATTTTTTCTTCATTGCTTCTTCCTGCTTGAGGTACGCGTGTTATCCTGGGGTGCAAGTGCTTTATTGCGCTCAGTGTAGCCCTTTGGTGATAAGCGGAAGATCGATTTTTTAATTGTTGCCCAGTTTAAATCTGTGGCAAGATTCATGTAAGAGTAACCATAAATCCGGATATTACATAAGTAAAGAAGTGTAAAGTATAGTGAGATGAAAAATCCAAATAAACCTAAAAATGCACTAGCAATAATGAACGTAATACGCAATATACTGATGGTTGTGACAAGGGATTGATTGACAAGGGTAAATGATGCAATTGTAGAAATCGCGATAACTACAATCATTTCTGGACTTGTCACACCTGCGCGAATGGCTGCATCACCAATAATTAAACCTCCAACAACGCTTATCGTACCTCCAATAACAGAAGGCAGACGTAAGCCAGCTTCTCGAAACAATTCAAACATTAGTAGCATTATTAGCATTTCGAGAGAGGAGGGGAGAGGTAGACCTGTTTTTGCCTGGACGACTGTTGCTAAAAGTTGGAATGGCAATTGATTTTGGTGATAAGTCGTCAGAGAGAGCCAAAAGGCAGGTAACAGCAAACCAATTAATATGCCAGTAATCCTTAAAAGCCGTTCTATAGAACTGAAAACGATGGGATATTCATTATCTTCAGCGGATTTTAATAATAAAAATAAATTTACAGGTGTGATGACGGCATATGCTACACCATCGACAAAAATGAGAAAACGACCTCTTACTAGAGCCTGAATAGCATAATCAGGTCGTCCGGTATAATCAAATTTTGGGAAAAGCTTCGAGTTTTTGTTAATTCGCTCCATCAGGATATCCCCACTAAAGACAATATCAGTATCTACAGCGGCCAGTTGCTTTTTAATTCCGTGTAAAATATCCATATCGACAATATCGTCAAAATAAAGAATTGCCACTGTTGTTTTCGAACGTTTACCAAGCTCTACTTTTTCTACACAAAATGAATTCGTAGGTAAACGTTTTCGCAATAGCGCAATGTTGACGCGGATGTCTTCAATAAAGTTATCCCTTGGCCCCTTAACGATAACCTCCATCCTCGTTTCTTCGGGATTTCGATTGGGCTTTTTAGCAATGTTACTAGCGTATAAAAGTTCTTCCTCTTCAAAATAAAGCAGTAGAAACCCAGTATATACAAAGGTAATGGCTTCTTCTTTATCTTTGATTTTTTGAAGAGTTGGGACATGAAGTTGTTGTGTAATATTTTCTTCAAAGGTTGTATCAGCTAAATTGTCATAAAGAAATTGAATACGCCGAATAATGACTTCGTTTAGCAGTTGCTGGTCTATCATCGCATCACAGGTAATGAATTGCACCTTTTTTTGATTAAATGTATATTCCTGAAATTGAATATCTGCTGATTTTTGAAATAGTTTTTTTAAAGTGTTTAGGTCTATCGCCTTCTCCTGCTGAGGCATTATGATTCACCACTTTCCATTTCTTGTTTTTTAGGTTTATCCTTTTTAGAAGACTTACCTGAAAAGAAAGCTACTAGTACGAAAAATATGGACAAAAGGAAAAAGAAAATAAAAGTAATTGATAATATATAGTTCCCTTTCACCTTCAAAAATATGTTTTCATTTAAAATAATTAGCGGTAGACAAAGTAGAAAGAAGGGGGGAGCAATCATTTTCCATATTTGCTTCGGATCCCCAGTCATCTTCAATAAATCTGCTATAATATATAAGATGAAGCTAACTCGTATAAATGTTCCTGTAAGCCATTGGTAAATAGAGAAAAAGTCAAGATGCTCAATATAGCGACCAATCGATACTAATCCCCATTCCTCGTAGGCAGGATATCTTTGTTTTGCAGCTTCGGTTGGACCAAATTCAGCAACTGCGGCCACTAGTGGTCCTAAAGTAAGCCCCATTAAAATGATAAGCATGATGCCAAAATGATACCAACGAATGCGCTCTTTAAATTGGTGCTGTAAAAATATAAGCATTAATAATTCAATAAATCCTGATGCCGGGTAAATCATCCCTTTTATAACAGGTTGGAATCCGTGCTCAAAAAATGGACGTAATAACTCGTAATCTTTAACCTGTATATTTGTAAATGCTACGAAAAAACCAAAGACTATTACACCGAATAATACAAAGACATTTAAAATAACAATGGTTTGTAAGCTTGTTGTAACGAGTAAAAGACAAAGAATCGTATAAATGAGTAATAATATAATGACCGGTGTTTCAGGTAAAAACGTAGTGTTTACCCATTGCAATGTTTCGACCATCGTAAAAGCAGCTAGAATGAGTAAAAAAATAACTATAATATAGATGACAATTGTAGAGCCCATTTTCCCAATTTCCCCATCTAACCAGTCTCTAATAGGTTCTTGATTCGTCTTTTTTTGTATATAAACTAAAAGAAATAGCCAGAAGAATATAATAAATGCGGCCATTAATACAGATGCCCAACCATCTCTCCCTACAACGCCGAGTAGTGGGGGTATAATTGTCACGTGATTTTTTAAGCCGATAACAGTCATAGATAAGAAGACAACATGTAAAATACTAATTGATCCTACACCTTTCATATAAAAACCCTCTAACGTTAATTGATACACTTTAGCTTAGACAAAAAGTGAGGGGATTATAAGTATGACAAACTACTCTGAAAAGAGATTTTTAACTTCTTTCAGCGGTTGATAGCGACAGCTACAATTATGCCGAGGCATAATTGATATCGTTCATGAAAAAATATTTTATAGAAAAAAACGAGGTAATTGACGGTTCAAATACCTCGTTTTTTAAAATTATATTTTAAAGGGCAGTAAGTCTCCCCCATAAAGAAGTGAGGTGAGAGACTTACTGCCCGTAAAAGCCCGATTGGTGAAGATTAATAATCCGTGGATATAGAACCCCCCACGGATTTAGGTTTCACTTTATTGCAAATGATTAATGAATATAATTAGAGCTTACAAGATCTTTTTTAAGGACATCGGTTGGGATTTCGAATTCTACAACGCCCATATAGCCAGGTGCCACTTCATATTTATCGAAGGAAATCACAAGTTTCCCTTTATCAGAAATATAAAATTGCTGGTCTGCTTTAATAGCTGTAAAGTTGTCCGTAACTTCTTCATCTGGAAGCCCTGCACCTTTTACCCAGTATACTTTATCTGAGTCGGATGCAGCTTGTTTGCGCATCTGTTCAATAATGTTTTCGCTGATCGATTTAATATAACGATCGTCTTTAAATAGCATTGGTAGTGTAATTAAAATTTCATTTTGTTTATCAATTGTATCGTAGTGCATCGTTGTAGAAGATGATGCAACTGTATTGACAGTATAGCGACCAATCGACAAGATTTGGTCATTATCTGTTTTTACGTCGTAGCCACTATCTACACCTAGATGGCCGCCACCGTTAGCCTTTAAATCACCAACTTCGGCAATAAAGTCATTATAAAGAGCTTTGCCTTCTGAACGGTATTTCTCATTTAAAGCATTAGCAAGATCTTTATTTTCTAAGTTTTCGATAGAAGGTACCTTAATGTCTGCATCATACGTTTCTTCTTTTACTTCATATTCAGTCCAAGTTAAGACTTTTACGACACTACCAACAACAGGAATATCTGAAAGTGTTCGTGCCATTGCCGGACTGACATTTAAACCAGCTGTAAAAAGCATTGCAGCTGCCGCAGATCCAAGTAACCATTGTGGTGCTCGTTTTTTTCTTTTCTTTTTACCTTGTTTTAATGCGTTTTCAACCACAAAATCAAGCTCCTTTGGGATAGATACCTCATTATATTGTTTTTCTAATTCTTTTAATTTTTCATCCATGTGCTGTTTCTCCCTTCACATCTTCTAACTGTATTTTCAATAGTTTTAACGCTTTATAAAGACGTGATTTAGCAGTACTCAGCTTAATGTTAAGGATATTTGCAACATCAGCGAGTTTTAAATCTTCAAAATAATGTAAAATAACAACTTCACGATACATTACGGGTAAGTCATCTAACGCATGTTCTAAATCAACGTTTTCGTAGACATCCTCTTGTGCAGGTGTTAAAAATTGCAATGTATCATCGTCTGTCACTTGTAAGCGTTTATGCTTACGTAAAAAATCTATAGATGTACGTACGACGATTTTGTAAAACCAGCTTTTCATATACTCGACATTTTCTAATCGATCTAGAGAAAGCATTGCTTTTTGAATACTGTCTTGTACAACATCAAGTGCGTCCTGTTCATTTTTCGTATAGCTATACGCGAGCAAATAAAAACGCTCTTTCTGTTCACGAATTAACTGGACAAACACCTCTTCATGTTGAAATGCATTTCTTGTTTTCATGTCCAAAGAAGCTCCTTTATAACATTTTCAAATTGTATACAACTACTAGACGTGTGAAAGGGGAAAAAAAGTTTATCGCATAAAAAACTTATCTTATTTTTGTTAACTTCAAAGATAAGTCATTGGTACTTGGTAATTTACCCCGCATAACTGTCAGTAAAAAATCGATTTGTAATAATCATCAGTGCGGATTAAGAAATCCTCCACTGGTAAAGTTGCACTATGCTGTACATTTTACTGTGGTGAAAAATCATAGCAAATTATAATCCTTTTACAATTGCTTAGAAAGGGGAAAGAGTAAATTGGTCACAATTACAAATAAAATTGGCTGGGGGAGGAAGAGAATCTGAGTAGCTGGAATTGCAATCGAAGAAAATATCCTAAAAATATGATCGAAATGAGAAAGTGTCTCTGGAATTTTTTCTACATGAACCATCTCGTACATATAGTAGAGTGAAAATACAAGCAATTACTCCTTTAGCTGCTTTTTGGCAGGATTTCTTTTATGTATGTTGATTGTATATCTTTCTTTAAGTTTTGCTCTTGGCCCTGGAATAGGTGGGATTTTTTCTCAGAAAGGAACATTAGGTATGAAAAAGTCAAAAGACGCTAAAGATTTAAAAGATAGTTTAATACCATTGGGAATCATTTTTGGTAGTGCTTTCGGTGAGATTTTTGGCATGTACTTCAAACCAAACTTTCTAGTATTTACAATTAGCTTAGGGGCTGGAATAGGTTATTTATTTGGAGTTATTGCTTATGGAATTTATAGTAAGAAAGAATAATTATAGACAGAGAAGTATGAGTAACTGAACTTTAATAGAAGCATGCTGTATTTTTAACATGCTTCTATTTGGTTGATAAATTGATAACTTCTTATACAATTTCATTAATGAAAAATGCCACAGCTAGTTTGATCTTCATTATAACTGCATGGGAAAATTGATAGAATAAGGAATCAATCATGAAAAATAGTCATATGTATTTTTCAAAAGTAATAGAATTGTCACAACGATAAATAAATTACGTACATACCCGCTACCACGTTTAATGGCAAATTTAGAACCAACAATAGCTCCAGCAATTTGCGCAAGTCCCATTGGTAAACCATAGGCATAATTTATTTGCCCTAAGTATATAAACATAAGAAGGGCGGCGATATTACTTCCGAAATTTAAAAACTTGGCATTTCCCGCAGATTTTAAAAAGTCAAAGCCAACAATTAAAAAGGCAAACAGTAGAAAAGAGCCTGTCCCTGGCCCTAAAAAGCCATCATAAAAGCCGATTAAGGTAATGATCACCACGAAAAATGCGTAGCGTTTAGGTGTCAATTTTTTATAGGTAGAAATGCTACCCCAGTCTTTTTTGAAAATAGTATAAATTGCCACAGCTGCTAGCATGACAAGCATAAGTGGCTTTAATACGCTGGGATCCATAAGATGGACAATCCATGCACCAATCATGGAACCTATAAAAACAAAAGGGAACAATTTATAAACGGCTTTAATATCCAATTTTCCAGAGCGATAAAATGTTATGGTGCTCGTTAATGACCCCATAGTGCCCGCTAATTTATTGGTAGCCACGGCTGCAGATGGTGGAAGACCAACAAACATAAGAGCGGGTAATGAAATAAGTCCGCCTCCTCCTACAACAGAATCAATAAATGCAGCTAGAAAGCCCAAAATAATAAGAATGAGTAAAGTGTTTACATCTAAATCAAAAGGCACGGTGGTCATCTCTTTTCTATAATAATATTCTGATAGTAGCGAAATGAATCGTGACTGTAAATAGCTCAAATAGTATTTCTCTATTAATTTTGAGAATTAAATATTTTAAATATTTTAAAATTCTACAAAAATCAAAAATATTCTACTTTGTGTATATATTTTAATGTATTATGTAGGTGATGATGTTTTTTGCGTAAAGGGGACGTGATAGCATTTGAGTTTAGGGAATCATGTAAGAGTATTTATTTGTGTTGTGTTTATGGGGCTACTTGTCGGATATATATATAATGCCAAAAAAGATATAACTGATAATGAATATATCGATACTGTAAAAGAAGGGTATTTGGGGGATTTTTCAGAAGTATCTGTGCGTAATGCATTTAATTATGCATTTTTCGAACCATATTGGCGATATTATCAGGCAAAAACAGGCGAGCATGTTGTCGAATTATCAGGTGATATTACATTTGAAGATGAAAAAGGACATGCCATTTTACAGTTCGTAGTGGATGAAAAAACAAAGCAATTTTCTATTTATGCAATGAAATTTAATGATGTCGTATTGAGTCCCAAACAAAACCGGTTGCTTATTGGCATGGTTTATGACACATGGCATGCAAATCGGCTTGCCTATGAGTAAGGTCTTTTGCTTTGTAAAAAGAACTTCCTATATTACAGTAAGGAGGAATGCTTAGACAGAGAGGGTGTTTTCAATGAGATTAAGTATTTTAGATCAAATGCCTATACCAAAAGATCATACTGCTGAGGAGGCTTTTCAGCGTACAGAACAAATAGCGCTCTTAGGTGAAGAACTTGGCTATCATCGTATGTGGTTAGCGGAGCACCATAATAGCCATTCACTGGCAAGTTCAGCTCCCGAGGTTACAGCTGCTTTCCTAGCAGCGAAAACAAAACGTCTTCGTATCGGTACTGGAGGCGTGATGATGATGCACTATTCTCCATATAAGCTGGCAGAGGTTTTTAAAACATTAAGTGGCTTAGCGCCGAACCGTATTGATTTTGGCGTCGGTAGAGCCCCTGGTGGTGACCATGCCTCTATTTATGCACTAGCAGAGGGAAGAAGACAACGTTTTACAGAGCAATACGATAAGCTCGAAATAACTTTAAAACTGATGAATAATCAAAAAACAGGCGAAGATGTCTATGATCAAGTGATAGCGGCCCCAGTTAATATCCAATTACCTGAGGCTTGGTTACTTGGGTCTAGTGGTCAAAGTGCTATGCAGGCAGGACGATTAGGTGTGGGCTATTCATATGCGCAATTTTTCACTGGCAACATGTCAAAGGATATATTTGATACGTATAGAGATTACTTTATACCTTCCTATTACATGGAGAAGCCACAAATTATCGTTACTTATGCGGCGACAGTTGCAGATACACTAGAGGAAGCGGAATATTTGGCAAAGCCGATTGATATTACACGCCTTCATCTCATGAAGGGACAAATCATTCAAGCGATGTCGCCTGAGGAAGCAAAAGATTTTCCACTTACGGAGTTGGATAAAATGACAATCGCTAATAATCGAAAAGCCAATCTTGTCGGAACTCCTAAGGAAATTGCTAAATTTTTAGTAGCAGAGCAAGAGCATTATGGATTTGACGAGGTAATGCTAAACTGCAATCAATACGCACTAGAAAGTCGCATGAATACTTATAAGCTAATTGCAAAGGAATTAATATGAATCACACAGTGTTAGTGGCATTAAGTAAAACCTACTAAACAACAAGAGAAGCTCCTAATTTGCTAGCGAAAAAACTATATGAATCTTGTAAAAGGCAGTACTGCAAATAATCAAGAAAAATCGAGTTGAATTCATGTGGTAGTAAAAATATAAGAAGTTTTTATGAAAAATAACATAAAAGAAGCGATGTTTAGTTCGGAAACATCGCTTTTTTCATATAAACTTATTTGCCTTCGAAGACTTTGTGTAGGTCTTTAAAGAAATTCATGATTTTATAAATAACAAAATACGTTTTGATGTTATAAAGAGGTTTAGTAGTGCGTCCATGCTATAATGTTAGTAATAAAAAAGAGGTGATCTCTGATGAATCGAAAAGCAATACGAAGAATTCCGTTAGAAAGGTTTTTTGATTTAAAGGTTGATTTTGCCTTCAAGCAATTGTTCGGTAATAAAAAGAATAAAAAAATTACTATTGTCTTTTTGAATGCGATTTTAAAACTTACCGGACGAGATACTATTAAAGAAGTAACGTTCATTCAGCAAGAATTGGGCGGTGAATTTCAGGATGATAAACAATCTCGGCTCGATATTCTTGTGAAAACACAAAATGGTGACTTTATCAATGTGGAAATTCAACTATCCAATCAGCAAGATATGACAAAAAGAACGCTATATTATTGGGCAAAAATGTATGAGTCACAACTAGTTAGAGGTATGGGCTATAGTGAATTACGTCCAACCATTACGATTAATATATGCAATTTTACAATGTTTAAAGACAACAAAAATTATCATAGTACTTATCATCTGTATGAAGACAGAACATTATCAAGGCTAATGCCAGAAGAAGATGTGCTGGAAATTCACTTTATAGAAATGAACAAGTTTATTGCTCTTTGGCATGAAGAAAAATTGGATGCTCTTGATGACATATTAATTCGATGGTTGTTATTACTTGGTATGGTCGATGGTCGCAAAAAGAAAGTATATGCAGAGATTTATCGTGAATTGGAGGGGTTAGCGATGAAGGATGAAAACTTACGTGCAGCATTTGATACATGGGAAGAAATTAGCCAATCCCCTGAAACAATTCTTGCTTACCAGTCACGCTTAAAGTATATCCTAGATGAAGAAGCCCGCTACATTGATGGAATCAATAAGGGAAGAGAACAAGGATTAGAACAAGGATTAGAACAAGGTCGTAAACAAGAACGAATAGAGTTAGTGAAAAAATTACTTAAACGTCATGAACCGATTGAAGAAATAATGGATTTAATAGGCTTATCGAGAGAAGAAATTGAAAGAATAAAAAGTTTGAATTCACCTCAAGAATAAGCACAGAAAACCATTAAAAGGAAATTAGTAAGTTTAAATGACTCTTTTCAATGGTATGCTTTAATTATATAAGGATATGAAAAATCACACATATAAAGGATCACTTTTTCTTATAGTTGTTGGCAAGGGAAAGCAACCAACATCATGACTTAACGGAACATTTATTGTTAAGGAAAAAGTAACATAAAACCTATAAAAAATGTCCAATGCAAATGTATGCATTGGACATTTTTTCTTTTTACACTCTAGCAGAGCCACTAACAAACTTCGTATCTTTATAATACATATTTTGAACAAGAACGTTAGGACCTAAGCATTTTACTGCTGGACAGTGACAGTTTAATGATTTCGCTAAATCTGTTGCCATCCATTTATCGAAAACCGCTGGTAACTCATCGTTCACAATATTGCCAAGCGCAGGTGTGTCGCCAAAATCTGTTACAATGACATCACCTGTAAAGATATTGACATTTAAGCGAGAGCGACCATCTGGGTCATTACGCATCGTCACGTTTTTTTCTTCTCTTAGTCGTTTTAGAAGCTTTTGATCTTCTTCATTCATGCTGCATGGATAGAAAGGTAACGTGCCAAATAGCATCCAAGTGTTATCATCTCGAACATCGAGTAGATGATGAATCGCCTCACGAGTTTCCTCAAGTGATAAAGACGTAAGGGCACTAGCAAAATCTGAAGGGTACATCGGATGTACCTCGTGGCGTGCGCATTTCATTTCGTTGATGATTTGGTTATGGATATGCTCTAAGTACGGTAGAGTTTTCTTGTTTAACATTGTTTCCGCCGATACCATTACGCCATGTTCTGCTAGCATTTTTGAGTTATCAATCATGCGTTGGAACAAAGCTGCACGTTGTTCATAAGTCGGTTTTCGCTCCATCATGGCAAAGCCTGTTTCAACGAATTCATCGATAGTACCCCAGTTATGTGAAATATGTAGTACATCTAAATACGGTGCAATCAGTAAATAACGTTCGGGTTCCAATGTTAAGTTGGAGTTGATTTGTGTTCGCACGCCACGTTCATGCGCATATTTCAATAAAGGCAATACATAGTTTTGAACGGATTTTTTAGACATCATCGGTTCTCCACCAGTGATTGAGATTGTTTTAAGGTGTGGAATTTCATCGAGACGCTTTATGATTAGCTCAATTGGTAAAGCATCTGGATCTTTAGTTTGTAATGTATAGCCAACTGCGCAGTGTGAACAGCGCATATTACAAAGAGTCGTTGTTGTGAATTCAATATTAGATAGGGTCATATGCCCATGTTGTTCAACATCTAAATACGCTTCCCATGGATCAAAGGCAGGCGTAATTTTTTGTAGAGTCGTCATAATTCGTACATCTTCCTTTCTAGCATTCTATTGTCTCATATTCGCTATTATTTTCAAATATGAAATTATTGAAAGGGCTATTTTTAGGCAAGATGATCATTTTTGTTACTCAATGAAGGAAATATTTTTAATAACTTACCTTCATCTAAGATTTCTTAAAATTCCGTAAAATAGAGTGATAGATAGATTTGCTGTTATTTTTCTCAAAAAACGATATGATAGAAGGAGTGAAATGGTAATACAGCACCAAAGAAAGTAGGAAATGACATGACTAAGTATGAAACATTATTGTTTGACGTGGATGACACATTATTAGATTTTGACTTAGCTGAAAATGCAGCACTTGCCCGTTTATTTAAACAGGAAAATATTGCAGCAACTCCAATTATGATTGCTCGTTATAAAGAGATTAATGAATCTATGTGGCGTGCTTTTGAACGTGGTGAGGTGTCTAAAGAAGCACTACATAACACTCGATTTTCAATTGCTTTAAAGGAATTCGGCGTAGAAGTAGATGGAGAGTATTTTGAGGCGATTTTTCAAAAATATTTGAAAGAGGCACATCATTATGTAGACGGTGCCTACGAAGTAATTGAACAACTTGCAGATAACTATGAGTTATATGTCGTTTCAAATGGTAAAACAATTACCCAAAATAAACGACTTGAGGATGCAAATTTAGCACAATTTTTCAAAGGCATTTTTGTCTCGGAGCAAACAGGCTATCAAAAGCCAATGCCAGCTTTTTTCGATTATGTTTTTGAACGTATCGATCATATAAATAAAGATAAAACCTTGATTATTGGTGATTCCTTAACATCTGATGTTAAAGGTGGACTACAAGCTGGAATTGATACATGCTGGTTTAATATACGTGATATAGAAAATACAAGCGATATTCAACCACAATATGAAATTAAAAAGCTTCATGATTTACACTTGTTGTTAGATAACAAAGTGGCGATATTTTAGGTAAATATTTATACTACGCTTCAACTGTTCGTAAGCTCGAACAATTGAAGTGTAGTTTTTTGGATAGAACAATTCTCTGAAAACACTATATTTTAAATAGTTAAATCCAATGTGATTGTAGATGAAAAGAAGGGAGAAATAAGATGAAGGGAAAAATTTCAAAGGGTGTATTGGTTGGATTGTTAGGCGTATCATTGGCCATTCCAATGCAGGCATATGCCTATCAAGAGCCAACCAGTTATGTACATATGAAAACGCCAAATATGACGGTGTACTCTGCATATGGTGCTACAATTAATGCATCAGAAAAAGGAGATATTTTTAGTATTAAAGCAAATATTGTCAATAACCGTCAGCCATTAGAAGTGGAAATTTTTAAAAATGGTCAGGATGGGGTCTTAAAACAAGTTGCTAAAAAAGGCGTATTGGAGCCGGTTGCTTATCGAGATTTAAATGACCGAGTCATTGCCACTATTCATAATAATGCAGAATTAAAATTTGATAATTCACCGCCTAATTATTTTCGTGATATAGGGAGATCATCGTATAGTTCGTATATTACTACTTTATCGAATAGGGGTATAGTTCAAGGCAAAACAGCTGATAATTTTGGTGTTAATGATTCGTTAACACGTGCTCAAGTTAGTGCATTATTAACTCGTGCATTCAGCTTCCAACAAGTACAAACAAAACAATTCAAAGACATTGATGCCAAAAAATCTTGGTATGGAGGTTATGTTGGTGCCTTGCATTCGTTAGGAATCATAAACGGAAAAACGCCAACTATATTTGATCCAAATGGAAAAATCACACGCCAGCAGGCAATTTTAATGCTTGGTCGAACATTAGATGCTGTTGATTTTGTCCAAGAAGAAGAGTTTGTGATTTTACCATATCAGGATAGCTACTATCTTCAGGGGGAAGCATTGCGTCACACTGAGACTTTGTATGCAATCGGTGCTCTAGATATCAATACAAATCTATTACCAAATCAATTTATTACCCGTGGAGAGTTTGCAAAAATGTTAGCAGTGACTTTAAGCGCAGCTGGAAGATTGTAATTATATAATCAATTTCGCCTTGGCGTAATCGTTGCTGACGCTTCGCTTTCGCACAGAAATACTTACTGAATAAAGATAAATTTTGCCGAGCGTAACAACGTCTCGGCTTTTTTTGTTGAGATATATTTTCAATGGAACGGATAGAAGAACTAGAGCAACGGAGCGAACGTCAGAGGAAGCTAGACATTGTGCTCATGTATAAAAATCTATAGAACGGGCAAAACCTTTTATGAGACTAGTTTCTATGGAAGGGGAAAATACGATGAATACTGTTTTAACTGTAAAAAAACGCGATAAAGGGCGTCAATCATCATTAACTCAACTTAGACAAAACGGTGCTATTCCGGGCGTTGTATATGGCTATCAAATGGAATCAACAGCAGTATCACTGGATGCCAGACAATTTGCAAAAATGTTAGCTCAATTCGGCAATAAAAATGTTTTTCAATTAGATGTAGACGGTAAACAGATCAACGCAGTGTTAACAGAAGTACAACGTTGTGCGTTAAAGGGTAATGTTAAGCATGTAGATTTCAAGTCCATTAATATGGCAGAGGAACTAGAGGTTGATATTCCTGTAACGGTTACTGGTAAAGCTATTGGAGTTGCAGATGGTGGATTCCTATTACAGCCTAATCGTGAAGTTCGCATAAAAGTAAGTCCAACAGAAATCCCTGAAACAATAGAGGTTGATGTGACTGATGTAGCCATCGGGACATCACTTTATGTAGGAGATATTCGCGAAAAGTTTACCTTTGAAATTTTACAAGAAGATGATTATACATTAGTGACGATTACGCCGCCTGCTGCTGAAAATGTGCAGGAGGACATAGTAGATGGAACCCCTGAAGTAATCGAGGCTACTGGGAAAAATACAGAGGAATCGTAAAAAGAAAAAAGCTACATCATTCCATCAGATTTGCCTAATGGATGATGTAGTTTTTATTATGTGTTTTAACAGATTTTTTAGATTTTATTTATATAAATAGGTTTACTGCATTCAATACTCTAGTTTTGTATAATGGAGGAGAAAGGGTGTGATAGTATGATAGAACAATTTTTGACTTCGTATTTTGTCAAAAATGGGGAACACCTTGAAGTATCTCCAAAGTATATTACAGATACAATTAAGCAGTATACGGTAGCAAAACAAACTGCACGAACGTATCGCAATGTATCGTTTTTAAAGGTAGGGCAACTAACAAAAACCAAGCCATCACAAGAGCTTCTAAATTATAAATTCACAAAAAATGCAAAGCGAAATCTAACAGAAGATTTTTCTACAATTCAAAGCTGGATAGAGGAAGGGTGGATTATAGAAGAAATTGTTTTTGCACAAGATGGACGCACCGCAAAAGCAATCCATTACCGAATTGGACCAAGTTTAAAGTGCTATTTTGAAGCACAGAACGAGCAGCAGACGCAAAGGCTAGAAAATTATGCATTGCAGTTGCAAAAAAGTGCTAACATACTACCGATAAAAGAACTTCAACATGCTGTGCAACAATTAAATGAATTTGTATCAATGCCGATTGAAAAATTAGCACATACGACAAAATTAATGTCCCATTGGTCGATTGAAAAACGATTGCGTTTTTTACATTTTTCAATCGGCTTTTTCCAATTGGCAAATGAAGGAGTACTGTTCGATTTTAAAGAAATAGGTGCAACGCTTTTTGATAAAATTGGTGGCTCAAAAGTTTTCGACCGTGAGCAAAAGGAATTTATCGAAGAGCTAGAGCGTGTCTTCTCTGTACAAACAGGCGATTGCGGATTAATTAGTTTAGGTAAAATTACTCCAGTCTTTTTTGCAGGTGAGTTAACGGGGACATTTAGCCATTATCAACAAGGCGTTATTCATGCATTAACCGATGACGCCATTCTAAAAGATACTTATAAAACAGAGGCGAACATTATTTGGCTTGTTGAAAATAGAGCTATTCTAACACGAATGGCAAAGGAAACGAGCTTTTTGCAGATTACTAATTCATTTATTTTATGTTTAGATGGTCAAATAAGATCTGCGCATAAAATGTTGATTCGTCAGATAGTCGCCACTCAAACTGTGATTGTTTGGACAGATTTTGATAGTGCAGGCTTAACAATAGCTATGCATGCAGTACAAATGATTAATACACCGTATAAAATCATTGCTAGGGATAATCAGACTTTTTCTGATATTGAAGTCTATAAAAATTGGCTACTTGGTGAGCTTGAAGTAGCTGAACACGAACAAGAGCAGCAATTAGGAGATGTAGAACAATGGATGAAATGGATACAGTAAAGCGTGCACCTATCTCTATTTTTAATGTTGAATCGAACACAGCTGAGCTTAAAACATCAATGCGTGATATTGCCTCATTGGCTGGAGTATTAAACGAGCTTGGGAGCCAGCAAATTTATGAGTCACCGCTTGAAATCTTGCGCTTTCTGAATACGATTCAGCTTTTATATGAAGAATCTTTAGGCTTAGCAGACGTAATTGAAGATACAGAAATGCTGTATTATCGCTATCGCAATACATATATCGACGATGCACCACCAACTATTAAGCAGCTTGATCACATAATTTTCATTTTGGCACGAAATAGCTGGCTTACAAAGCAAACGCGTCAAATAAAATTATTAGACCGTGGTAAACGGATGATGGATGCACTTATTCGTCTTGCGAACGATTCATTAGCCTATTATTTACAGGATGATATTGGACGATCACTCTTCCAAGCACGTCGAGATGCGGAGCTTAGTGCAGCTTATGATGATAATGGAATCTCAGGTGGCAATAAAATTGCATCTATGATTCACAATGTTGAAGATGCAATTCAAAAACTGGAACATCGTCAATTAGAATTTTTTGCTGATCGAAATGCTTTACCACAGCTTGAAATTATCCATCAGCTAATGCAGGAACTTGAAATAAAAATGCAAGAACGACTTAGTCAATTCCAAACAGTAGAAGAGAGCTTAGTGATGAGTGATCTAGTACAACGTGGGACAACGGTTTTATCAAAGGGAACAGCGCTTAGTCTAGGAATGCTTACGAAATATATTCGCTTTGTAACGATGCAGGATACGCCTCTTTCAGATTCGATTTCACCAGAAAAGATACGTACTTTTATATTAAATATGTACAACCCACCAATCGATTCAAATATCCCAAATGCGTACGATTTATTTAGTTTTATGGAGCAAGCACAGTATAAGGATGAGGAACTGGACGGTATTTGGATGCCAATTAAATTTGCAGCTCCAATAGGTGGACAAGATATTGATGAAGCTATTCACTATTTAGAAAACTATGAGCCAAAAGTAAATGATCCAATAGAGACTGAGGAGGAAATCGACATCGACTTTGAAGAAACGTTTGTTAAAGGTGAATCCGTTCAACAATTGTTTGAAGATGCAGCTTGGCAAATGACGAAGGCGGTTATTAATACGGATGTAATCGAACACTATTTAGACGTACATGGCGAAAGTGAGCTAGAGGAAGTAATAATTGAATCCAGCTCTGATGAATGGGGAGACGCAATTCGATCACTTTTAGCTGTATCAGCTTTAACGAGTAAACAAAAGGTGAATATGAAAGAAGTATCGGATACAAAACAATTCGATAAACGATGGGAGTGGGTAGAAGATGACGACAGACGATTTACATTACAACAATATAAACGCACAACTCGCGACAATGAGTAATTTACGCGCCTACTTATCGGCGGAGGAAGAGCTAGCATTCATGCAGTTATTATTTTCATCCTCTGCAAGTGTCCTAGGCAGCAATTATGGTTTACGGCGTAAGGATTTAGAAAAGCTATTAAACATAAAAAATGATGACAATGCTTTCTATTCTTTTATCGAGCGTGTAAATGCAGCAGTACATCGCTACTTTCGTGTAATTTATGATGAAAAAAGAACGCGCGTGATCGTGATGATGCGAGTTTCTGCTAAGGATGCAAAGTCGACATTAAGCAAAGAGGCACTGGCCATTTTACTGTATATGTTTTATCAGCAGGAAGTGCTAAATCATGAATATACATTAGTACAGCAAATATTAACAGATTTCGGACATGAGCTGTTAAATGCAAGTGCTAAATTATTAAAAAACATCGACCAACTGAAAAAAATCGGTGCAGTAGAAGAAAATGACATTTCAAAAAATGAAAAAGCTTACTCGTTAACAGCGATTGGTGTACATATGTTTTCAGATTCATTTTTACGAAGAACAGCTGAATTTGCCCAATCTACTCAACTAAATAAAGAAGAAGTATTGAAATTTTTCAAACGCTATAATCTATATATTCGGGAGGATGCACTATGATTCCCTATCGTCTGCAGTTCAGTGGTATACGTGACTATAAGCCAACGCGCATTTTATTTGGTCAAGCTAATGATCATATCCTAATCACGGGTCCAAATGGCACAGGAAAATCGACTATATCCTTTTGTATGGGAGCGGTATTATATTCGTCAAAAATTGATTTAGAGGGCTTGCGCTCAAATAATTTGCCAAGTCATCAAAGATGGAAAGCAATGGTAGAGCTAACCTTTAAAAATGAAGGGCCTTCTCAAATTGACGCAGCACCTTTTGTTTCGTTTCGTTTAATGATTGAGCAGGAAGCAAATCGGGGCGCATTGCAGCGTGAATATCATGTCCTAACAGGAGAAACAGAGGATACTTTGACTGTCAGTGATATTTATCGTTCAGGTGATGTAAACCAACGTAATTTTACAACATATAAAGAAGATTTACAGTTTAAATACAAAATTGACTCAGATTTATTTTATTTGATTTGGTATCAACAAGAAGTAAATCAGTTTGCAGTTATGGCACCAGAAGAGCGTTTTCGTCGATTTAGTGAAATGCATAATATTACTGAAATCCAGCAGTCGTGGGAAACGGCTATTGAAGGTGTTAAAGAGCTAGAACAAGAACTTGTAGCTGCAAAAACAGTCGTTAAGCAGGCTGAATTTAATCTGAAATTAGCAAAAGAAGAATTTGATCGTTTGAAAAATAACAAGGCTCGTCTATATGAAGCAGGAAAAGCGCATATCCTTAATACCATGTCACTTGTACAATTATACAACAATCAAAAGCAAGAACTTGTAGAGAAACAGAAAAAGCAATCAGACATTCAAATAGATATAGAAGAAAAGATTGGAATAATAAAGAAACAAATCGAAAAAGCAAAACTCTTATTACAAGATTTGAGTAAAAAGCAGCTGCAAATGGATGAGGAAAAGCGATCAAAATCAACATTGCTTGAACAGTTTTCCAAGAAACGAGAGACCTTAATTGTGACTGAGCATGAATTAAAGAATCAACTCGTTCATACAGAAGAACAGCGTAAACAGCTTCGATTTACAGAGGATGTAACAAAAGCAAAATTCAATGGTGCACAGCAAGAACTAGTTATTATTGAACAGCAATATAAACAATTACAGCAGCAATTAACAAATTTGGTTATGCAAAAGGATGAGCTGAATGAAAATCGATTAACCCTTAAATGGGAGCTAGAGAAAATTGAAAAAGAGGAACAGGAAGCAATCGCACTTCTAGCAGAGCATACGAGTGCCCACCAAGTACAACAAAAAATTACACATCTTGAAGAGCGGATTCAAAATTATTATAAGAAAAAAGTTTCCTTAGAGCAGAAACTGGAAAATACAACAATTGAAATTACACAACGTGAAAACAATCAAATATATTCAACTCGTCAATTAGCGGGCTTACAACAATTCAAGCAACGAGACATCTCAGCTTATACATTCCGAGATTTAGTTACGTTAGCTGAAGGTGCCACAATAGAGCATGAAAATCGTTTAAATTCAATTAAATACACCATTTTTTATGATGCAAAAGAGAAAGTAGCGTTTAATGATTTGTATCATGTGTCGTTACGTTCCATTGTACCAGAACGTTTTACAACTAGTTTACCAGCGCAAAAACTAGTTATTCGACAAGGGATATCGGAAAAAGAACAAAATTTTGCGGTAAAAGCATTATGGTGGGCGCAGCAATTTTTCGAGATCCAAGTGCCAAAAAAAATCCAAGGTGAATTATTAGTGGACGAGCACGGCTATCGAGGTACGCAAGAAAAAAATACGGTTATTTTAAATGATAAAATGTTGACAGAGCAGTTACACACAATGCGTCAATTAAGAACACAGCTTGAAACACAGTTATCAGAAGCGACAACACAATTTAAAGAAGACCAAATTAACTTGCAAATGTTAAATAGCATTATAAAGGATGTACAGAAGGCAGAAGCAAGTGTTATAGATGCTGAATTTAAGCATCATAAGCTACAATACAAAACAAAGCTAGACGAACAGTTTGCAACGCTTCAGAAACTAGAAATACAGAAGACAACAGCACTACAAAACGAGCAAGAGAAAAAAATAGCTATCCAATTTGAATTAGAAAAGCTAAAAACCGAGCTAGATATTTATGAGCAACTTGGAGTTTTAAAGAAAGTTCAAGAACAGCTTGCAGAAACGAAATCAAAGTTAAAAGACATGAATAGTACTATTGATGAGACGAATAGCAAACTTAATCAATTAAAGGATGAGAGCTATAAACTTCATGATGTTTGTAGACAGAAGGAAAGTGATATTCGATCGCTAGAGCGTGATTTAACGGATGCGGAAAATGAAGTGCAAGGTACGAAGAAGCTGCTTGTCAAATATCAGGAAGAATTTGAAGTGGCAGAAGCCTCCATTTTACAAGAACAGCTTCGTTTGGAAGAGCTAGCAACAATTATTCCAGATATTTTTGCTGAAGTACAAGAAGAGGCTCTAGTATTAAATAACACTGTGACAAAGTTGAAAAATGATAATACTACGGCCCGTATCAACTTTGAAAATGCACGAGTAGAAGATGTAAATCCAGAGGCAGAGCGTAATTATATTGCAGTAAAAGATGACTTTAACCTAAAAAAAGAGACAGTAGATCAGACACAGGAATACTTAGAAATCCACAGAAATCGAGCATTAGAAAATGAGAATCGTCTTGAAACAACCATTAATATGAATGTCCTTAAAATTAATAATTTATTTTCAAAATATATGGATGAATTCCAATTTGAAGGAAAAATTGAATATGAACGTTTTGAAGATAAAAAAGGTCGTACAATTTTTAAATTGTATATTAAAGCACGAAAAATTGGACATAGTGGTCGTTTGGAAGATGTTGGTACAAAGGCCAGACATGGTAAGCTTGGAAAAGGTGTGTCAGGCGGAGAAGAGTCATTAAGCTCATTATTATTTGCACTTGCCTTGTTACAAAATTTAAATACTTCACCAAGCTTCATCGTCCTAGATGAATTTGATAGTGCTTTAGATGAAGAACGGAAAGAAAAAGTGTTTGATTTATATGTAAACGAATTACAACGAAAGCTTATTATTTTATCTCCTAAGGCTCACGATGACCATTATTATAATAAATTTTCAACAGTTGTTGTCGTCGAGCACGATTCAGCAGTACCGATTAGTCGTACAAAAACGATTCGATTGCTCCCGCATTAGATAAGAA
Organism: Lysinibacillus sp. NPDC056185; assembly: GCF_047737915.1. Lineage (NCBI taxonomy): Bacteria > Bacillati > Bacillota > Bacilli > Caryophanales > Bacillaceae > Lysinibacillus > Lysinibacillus sp. NPDC056185. The sequence continues at coordinate 22,908 of NZ_JBLLLQ010000022.1, read as the reverse complement.
CCTGAGAATATATGTAATAAGAGCCATTTTGATAGTATCCCCTTAAGTAGAAAATGTTACTGTAATCTGTAGTTATCATTCTACTTAAAGGGGATTTTTCATTGCTTAGAAAAAGTAATTCATATACAAATGATTTTAAATTAGAAGGTAGCTCCTTGCAGTTTACTCTATAAGTTTCTGTATGGATTGGCGATAACGGAAATACGTGACTAGGTACATGCTGCCAGTTGCTAAAAAAAGCCATGGTGGGATAATACGCATGATGGCAAATGGTGTTTCAAATAAAAAAGAAAATAGAAAAGCAAAACCCTTTGCATCCCATAAACCTGGCGTAAAATAAGCATCTTTTATATTGAAAAAGTAATAATAATTGTCATTGGAATAAAAAATCATTAACCATATAAAAGAGAGTAGTGCCCAATTGCTGGCATGCTTCATCAATCGTTTGTATTTAGCAATTTGCGAATCATTATCAGAAAATAATTCATCGTTGCCATCTTTTCTTTTTAACCAATAATAAGTGCCATCATATGATTTTTCCTTTAATGCTTGCCATCCAAAATCCTCATATAACTGTTTATAGTTAGTTCGTTTTTCACTCCGAAGATCTTGCTGATAATCAATACGGATAACTTGTTCGAGATCAGCTGTCTTTTTAAATGTATAAAATCCGCCAGAACTCACATTTGTACAAACCCAACCGTTGGACAACATATTATTTAACCATTGCTCTTCCTTTTCAATATCAAAAAAGATTTTAAACTTTATCATGTCCATCAACTCCCTCATATAAAGATAAAATTCGCTGCAATCGTTGTTGCTCGACCGCCAATATTTCTAGTCCCTCAGCTGTTGTTTGATAAACTTTGCGCCTTGTATCCTGGGTCTCTACAGGCGAAATCCAATGATATTTCAACAGATTTTCAATTGCTCCATACATAGTGCCAGCAGCAATCCTTACACTACCAGCGCTCATTTCCTCGATTTTTTGCATCATTGCATAGCCATGTAACGGTTCACGTAAGGCGAGTAGAATGTAATGCATGGTTTCAGATAATGGTAGTAATTTATGTTTTTTCACAAGTTCACCTCATATACAGTTCAACTATATAGTTTGATTATATATAGTTCAACTGTATATTTCAACTGAATAAAAAAAGACAATGCATTATTTGCATTGTCTTGTAAGCTTAAATCACAGCGCTTTTCACGCCAGTCCATTTTGTAAATAATTTCTCGTTAAATGTTAGTGCGAATTGTATAATTGGCCCAAGACCAAAAGCCATTAGAGCTGTTCCAACCCCAATTGGCCCGCCAAGTAAAAAACCAAGTATAGCAACTGATACTTCCAAAGTTGTTCGTGCACGTGTGACACTCCAGCCCAGCTTATTAACAAATAGAAGCATCAATGTATCTCGAGGACCGATTCCTAAATTTGCCACCATATACATACCGCAGCCCCAGCCAAGTAATATTAAGCCAGATACATAAGCGAATAGCTGCATCCAAAAACCATCTATATCTGGTATCCAATAGTTAAAAATATCAATAAAAATACCTGCTAAAAACATATCTATAAATGTGCCTGGCAGTGGAAATCTCTTCGTGATAACCATATCAAATGCTAAAATGGCTAGTCCGACGAGAATTGACCAAGTACCAATGGTTAATCCTAATGTATTAGCTAGCCCAATATGTAACACATCCCACGAACCAACACCAAAAACCTGACCTTTAATTGTTAACGTTATACCTAAAGATAAAACTAAAATACCTGTTAAAAAGAACAGACACCGTGTGAAAAAAGCTTGCTTCATCATTATAACCTCATTCTAAAAATTCGTGTTGTCTAACAAAATATTATAGCAATAAATTTATAAATAAGCCGAAGATTGTCATTTCACACTTTTCAAAAAATAAGGTTAGACTCGCTAAAAAAGGACAAAATAAAAGGAAATCAGAAAGGATGAGATGACATGACCTCTGTACGAGATGAAATATTAGAAGTTTTAAATCGGGAAAAAATAGGAACGATGGCAACAGTTGCGAATGGCAAACCGTTCTCACGCTATATGACATTCCAACATGAAGATTTTGTTTTGTACACAGTAACGAATAAACATTCTGAAAAAATGGAGGAGCTTCGTAAAAATCCATATACACATATATTGTATGGATACGAAAATAGAGGCTTTGGTGATACGTATGTAGAAATTGAAGGAAAGCTAACAGAAATTCTAGAGGATGGAATAAAAAATAAGTTAGCTGAATTTTTCACAAGCATTTTCGTTGGTAATCATGATGAAATGATTACACTAAAAATCGAACCAATTCGTATGCGTTTGATGAATAAAAAAGGGGAGCCACCTAAGGAACTCGAATTTACAAACGACCATTAAGCTGTGGTCGTTTTTTGATTATTTATTGAAAATGGAGAAAATATTCTTTGTTAAATGATAATCTTAACTTAAATTTAGGCGAGTGTTCATGCATGATAATTCAAAAAGAAAACAGGGGTGCAGAGAATGACAACAGCTTGCACAAAATATATTAACAACGCAAGGAAAAATTGAGGCGGATTTTATTTTACCTAATGCACAAATTGCAGATGTTTTATCTGTGCGAAAGCGAAACATCAGCGGCAAATGTTTTATCTGCGCGAAAGCGAAGCGTCAGCGGCAAATGTTTTATCTCTGTGCGAAAGCGAAGCGTCAGCAACAAAGCGCTCAGTCGGAACGGAAATCAACCCCTCGTTTTGCCGAAAGGGCATACAACTATTTATTAGGACACCTTAATGTTCACCAAGATTTCCTCAACTATTTTGTTTTCAACATAATGAAACGACCTAAAAGCATAGCCGCTTTCAGGTCGTTTTTTAAATGGGATAAATACGTGCTTTTAATTTCTTATTTAATATGGATGCCTGCGTCAGTGCTTGTTCATCATGAATTATCTCACCAGGTTTGTTTGCTTCACCGATAATATATGAGGAGAACGGCATCTTTAAGAAGTCAAAAATATATTGGAATTGTTGAATCATTGGTAGACCCTTTATATATGGGTCGTCACCACCGACAGCAAGAACAATGGCTTCTGTAGTTTGTAGTTTCTCTTTTAGCTGTGGAAACCGCTCATCTCGAATAGCTTGACTCAGTCGATCCACCATGTTCTTCATGATTCCCGACATGCTGTACCAATATATCGGTGTTGCAAAAATAACGAGATCGCTTGTTAAAAATGCATGGATAATTTGATCATAATCATCATCTACAAACTGAAAGCCATCGTTATCATGACGTAAATCGTTGATGGGCTCAATCGTTAATTTTTTTAGATTTATTTTTACATGATTTATGCCATCTAATACATAATCAGCTAGTTGTTCACTATTACTACCGGCTCTAGAGCTTCCGATAAAAGTGGTAATATTCATTAGAATCCTCCTCTATTCTTCAGACTATAACAAGTGTAAACTTATATTTATTATCGATAAAGCAGAATCTTTCGATGAAATATATCGAAAAAAACGATTTAGAGGTGGGAAAGATGGATCTTAAACAACTGCAAACGTTTTTAACAGCTTCAGAAACGTTAAGTTTTACCCAGACTGCACAGCTACTAGGCTATGCTCAGTCGAGTATTACAGCACAAATTAAATCGCTTGAAGAAGAGCTTGGTGTAGTTCTTTTTGAGAGGCTTGGAAAACGCATTACCCTTACAGAGGAGGGCAAGCGATTACAACAGTATGCTCAAAAAATGTTAGATTTAAATATGGATATGAAAAAAGCTGTATTAAATGAAAAAGCACAAGCAGTGTTAAAAATAGGTGCACAGGAAAGTCAATGTGTGTACCGTCTTCCGAGTATTTTACAACAATTTCAGAAAGCCCATCCACAAGTAAAAATCATTTTTAAGCCTGTTCATACAACTGAAATCGCCAAAGATTTATTGCAGTCAGGCAATCTAGATATCGCGTTTATTACAGATGCGTATAAGGAAACACCCATGTTACATCGTGAGCGACTTATTCGAGAGCAATTAGTATTTGTCAGTGCTTCTACTAGTAACAACGCGGAGAAAAAGGTATTTTCTGTACAGCAACTTTCAAATGAAACGATGCTTTTGACGGAAAGCGGCTGCTCCTACCGTAATCAATTGGAAGTACAGCTTCAGCAGGAAGGTGCGCTACCAATACAAATGATTGAATTTGCAAGTATTGAAGCTATTAAGCAATGTGTGATGTCTGGTTTAGGTATTACATTCTTACCCAAAATGGTGGTGGAGAAGGAATTAGAAAACAATCGTTTAAAAGAACTGACTACATCCATGAATTTAGCTGATATTTTTACGGATATCGCTTGGCATAAGGATAAACACATATCTCCGTATCTCGCTGATTTTATAGAGATTGCCATGAAGATGTATAAGCAGTTTTAAAGGTATATTTTGTTGTACCAGACTTCGATTTAGAATCCATTTTGATTGATTTTTAAAAATAATTAAAAAAGTGCGAATGATTTTTTATCCATTTCGCACTTTTTAGTTCTTTTCACTAAGAAAGAGTATTATTGTGATTTATAAAAGTACCTCAAGGGTGTTCCTTTATTTTCAGTTGGCCTATGGAAAACTCATTGTTTCTTTAAAGTGCCAGAAAAATTAGTTCCTTCATCATGCTCTGTACGACAATCTACCTCGGTAATTTTAAGCGCATTATTAAGGCGCTCAAATTCTAATACACAACGATTGCCATTTGAGGATTTGTTCATCACAGCCTTAGTGCTAGAAGTAATCGTTGCTGTCCCGTCGACACTCCCTGTAGCTGTCCCATCATTGGCAGTAATAAATATAGTAAAGCTTTTGCTTGTTGCGTTTGAAATATAGGCATCACGACGATTAAAATCAGTTGAGCCTGTACCCCATTTATAGTAATACGAATAGTTACCATCCCAAGCACTTTTAGAAGGTGTTATCAGCTGCATTGTTTGATCTAGCTGACTTTGACCATTTTTCGCTCGAGTATTTAAAGAAGCCTTATTCGTATTTTCATGAATGGCCTGTGCGTCCTCTGAAATTTCATAAAAATTTCTTTCATCCATACGGTGTAGCATTGTCACGACTTGAGCTCGTGTCATATTGTTAGATACGCCAAAAAATTTCTGTAAATTGCGGTTTTCATACTGGAAGTTTTGACCAGTGGAAATATAATAATCGATTAGAAACTTTATGGATTGATCTAATCCACTTTTACCATTAGCTAAATGTGTAATTGCCTGTGCCACAACACCTCGCTTCACACTAGCTGCGCGAATATTATTATCGAAATATCCGTTTAATGGAACACCGTAGCTCGCAAGACGATTATAATATTCGTCAGACCCGTTTGCAGCAGGGGTTTGTTTTTTTAACTCATCATAAGGTGATTCAAGCTCATAAAAATTAGCAAGTAGTTTTGCGAATTGTTGCTCTGTGATTGTTGCATTGGGCTTAAATGTACCATCTGGATAGCCATTAACGATATCATATTCCTCTGCCCACATGATGGCTTCATAGGCATAGTGATCTTCTGGCACATCTTTAAAGCCAGCAGCTTGTACAGTGTATCCAGTTGCCACAACAAGTAGGGGAAGCAATAAAGTGCACACTAATTTTTTCATTAGTCACAGTCATCCTTTCTTTCTAGTCATGTTAATAGTTTGAAGGATATGGATATAAACTGCAAATTTTTCTAGTTTATAAACTAAAGAAAACTATTCTTTTATGAAAGAAGGAATAAAAAGAGATGTTGAATAGTTTTAATAAATACCTTCAAAAATGGATGCCTATTTTAACACCGCTTAGCTTAGTGATTGGTGTGTTGTTTGAGAACGTAGGGCATCAGCTCTTATTTTTAGTGCCGTGGTTGTTTGCTTTTATGACATTTGCAGGTAGTTTAAGCATGAATTTTGAAGGAATAAAAAATCTTAAAAAATACCCAACAGCTATATTAATTGTTATTGCATTTTTACACCTACTCATGCCAATCTGGGCTTATTTTGTATCAAACATCATCTTTCAAGATCATCTACTAACAATTGGTTTTGTTATAGCAGTCGCTATACCAACAGGGGTAACTAGCTTTATTTGGGTTAGTATTTGTAGGGGGCATCTTACATTGTGTCTTGCAATTATTTTAATCGATACACTCATTTCGCCCGTTGTCATTCCTGCATTACTTCATATTGTTGTAGGGCAAACAATCGAAATTGATACTGTTGGTCTCATTCTAGATTTACTTTGGATGATTGTTGTGCCTTCTCTAATAGGTGTAGCGTTAAATGAGTTTACTAAAGGTGAAATTGAGCTGACACTTGATAAGAAATTAGCCCCTTTTTCAAAACTTAGCTTATTTAGTATTGTAATGATTAATAGTAGTGCAATTGCACCGTATATTAAAAATATTAATTTGGAGCTTGTTAGTGTTATTTTGGTCGTATTTCTACTTGCTGTATCAGGATATGCTTTTTGTTTAGTGTTAGGGCATATACTTTGGAAGGATAAAAGTATTGTTACGATGTTCGTTTTTACAGGAGGGATGCGTAATATTGCTGTAGGGGTTGTAGTAGCGACTACATACTTTCCTGCAAAGACGGTTATGCCTGTAGTGTTTGGTATGCTATTTCAGCAAGTTTTAGCCTCGTTCTTTAGCCGAGTAATGGAAAAGTATCAGCTGAAATATGCGGAAGGTTAAATATAAGTTAAATGCAAAAATGTTCGAAATTGTTCAGGAAGAAGCGAGTATGTAAGAATTCAGTGCTGCTATCATCGACTGTTAGTAAAGCGTTGCATCATTTTGTAACAATTAATGATGGTGAAGCTGTTTCAAAAAGAAGAAAAGACACACTAAAAATTTTGATGCAAAATCATCAAGTGAAAATAAAAAGCAGGGGGTTTCCATTATGCTACCTTCAGAATATGATGAAGATAAGCAATATCCATGTTATTTATATGTAGGAAGGGAGGAGATTTTGCATATTAAAAATTATACAAAAATATAAATTTGAGAGTAAACACCAGCACTTTTTATACTAGAAATGCTGGTGTTTTGTGCTATTGGAAATATTTTGAGTAATAATTTTTCTAGAAAAAGGGCACTTTTCCTAATTAAAGTTTACAAAAGAGTTGAAATTTTTCGAGTTTAAGTTTATAGTTTCCTTAGGGAAAGAAAATGTCGTTCAAGAAAGAAGGTCGAACGAATGAAAGAGTTAGATGATTTGACGCTGACGATTCTTCCTTTAATTATTTTGCTGATTCTTATACTTTTGTGGAAACTGACCGAGTCTATAGGTGCAGGAATGATGGTAATTATTTTCTGGATAGGCTGGCGCCGCCTTGTCAGAAAATTAATTTAAATTAAGGCTGTGTTGATATTAACTAGATTTTGACAAGAGCCTTTTGAGCGGGCATAACAAAAAAGAGGATTCCACGTTGCGAGGAACCTGTCGTTATGGCCCGCGTAAAAAATACCTTTCTGTCGAGCACGATTTTATCAACAAAAAACATGCCTTAAATATAAAGTGAAAGAAGAGGTATTTAAGCATGAAACGTTTTCTTGGTGTACTTGTTTTATCATTATCACTCTTGTTAATCGGTTGTTCTGCCGAAACAGGGGGAGAAAAGGAAGGAGTAGTTGTCGCAACAACTGGGCAAATTGCGGATGCCATTAAAGAAATTAGTGGCGATCATTTAAAGGTAACAGCCTTAATGGGGCCGGGAGTAGACCCCCATTTATACAAAGCTACACAAAGTGATCTAACGAAATTGGATAAAGCAGAGGTTATTTTTTATAACGGTTTACATTTAGAGGGACAAATGCTTGATATTTTTGAGCAGATGTCCAAAAACAAAACAGTGCTCGCCGTTGGAGAAAAGTTAGATAAAAAAGATCTACTTGCTAGTGATGATGAAGCTATGATACATGATCCGCATATTTGGTTTGATATTGAGCTTTGGAAAGGGGTTGTTCAAGCAATCGGAGACAAGCTTCAGGAAGAATACCCGCAATTTAAAGAGGATTTTGCAGCAAACGAAGAAGCTTACTTGAAAAAGCTAGATGAGTTACAAACATATGCGAAGGACAGAGTAAATGAAATCCCAGAAAAACAGCGTATTTTAGTAACTGCTCATGATGCATTCAATTATTTTGGTAGAAGCCAAGGTTTTGAAGTGCGTGGCTTACAGGGGCTAAGTACAGATTCCGAATATGGTGTGAAAGATGTACAGGAAATGGTGAATTTTTTAGCGGCAAATAATATTAAAGCTATTTTTATAGAATCGAGCGTCTCTGATAAAGCAATGCAAGCTGTGATTGAAGGAGCGAAAGAAAAAGGCCATGACATAGTGATTGGCGGGGAGCTATTCTCGGATGCTATGGGTGCTGAGGGTACAAAAGAAGGTACATATATCGGTATGTATCAACATAACATCGACACAATCGTCGATGCATTGAAGTAGGTGAGAATTATGAATGCATTAACAGTTGAAAATTTATCAGTTGCATATGATAAGAAAATAGTATTAGAAAACGCATGTGTAACGGTTCCTACGGGCCATCTCTCAGCAATTATAGGTCCAAATGGAGCGGGGAAATCTACATTTTTAAAGGCCATCTTAAATCAACTACCAAATAAGGTAGGAAGAGTTGAAATTCTTGGGAAAATTTTTGAACCAAAAAGCTTAGTAGTTGGGTATGTTCCTCAGCGCAATGCTGTAGATTGGGATTTTCCAACTAATGCTCTTGATATTGTACTAATGGGACGTTACGGACATACTGGATTATTTAAAAGACCGTCTAAAAAGGATAAAGTTATAGCACAACAAGCTCTTGCAAGTGTAGGCATGCAAGACTTTGCAGAACGTTCTATCGGTCAGTTATCAGGAGGGCAGCAGCAACGGGTATTCTTAGCAAGAGCCCTAGCCCAAAATGCGGATATTTATTTCTTAGATGAACCTTTTGCTGGGGTGGATGCTGCTACAGAAAAAACAATAATCGATATTTTAAAAGACTTGAAAGCGAAAGGAAAAAGTATTTTTGTCGTCCATCATGACTTACAAACAGTAAAAGAATATTTTGATTATACAATTCTTTTAAATAAAACAATTTTAGCATCAGGCCCAACAGAAGATGTTTTTACACCAGAGCAATTACAAAAAACATACGGTGGTAAACTATTCATGATGCAAAACGCCTAAGGAGGGTGAATATGTTAAGTGGTAACTTACTGTGGGTATTAGTCGGTACGATGTTACTTGGGATCGCGGCTGGCATAACTGGCACCTTCTCCTTCTTACAAAAGCAAAGTTTAGTAGGCGACGCAGCGGCACATGCTGCATTACCAGGGATCGCTCTTGCCTTTCTATTAACGGGACAAAAGGAATTACCTATATTAATGCTTGGGGCAGGTATCACATCGGCTTTATCCGTTTATTGCATACAATGGATTGTCTCTTTTTCGAAATTGAAAGCAGATGCAGCAATTGGATTGGTCTTGACTGTGTTTTTCGGGATAGGTGTTGTATTTTTAACAGTTGTCAATCGAAGTCCATTAGGCAATCAAAGTGGTCTAAATAATTTTATTTTTGGGAAAGCAGCGACGATGACAAAAGCTGATTTAATGTGGTTACTTTTAAGTGCAACCATAATTATTGTGGTCAGTCTGCTTCTTTATAAAGAATGGAAGCTCCTAATCTTTGACCCTGTTTATGCTAAAGGAATTGGCATACCAATTGAAGCTTTAAAAGCCACACTAACGATTTTAATTGTTATGACCATTGTAACAGGCATTCAGGCAGTGGGTGTTATTTTGATGTCTGCATTACTAATCATCCCAGCTGCAAGTGCTAAATTATGGACAAGTAAATTGAGCTCAATGCTCGTGCTTAGTGCAGCAATCGGAGGTATTTCTGGTATTATTGGCACCTTTATAAGCGCAATTCGAACAGGATTATCAACAGGTCCAATTATTGTCTTAGTAGCAGCCGCAATATTCTTTATTTCCTATTTTATTAGTCCGAATGGGCAAGTTAATAAATATCGTAGGAAAATGCAGTTCCGAAGGCAAGGTGAGTTAGGATGATTGAGTTTTGGGTTGTTTTTACAGGCATTTTAGTAGGGGTTACATGTGGGGTTGCAGGAGTCTTTCTAATTTTACGTAAAATGTCGATGATTGCAGATGCAATTAGTCATACAGTATTGTTCGGTATTGTCATGGCTTATATTATTACCCAAACATTAAATGGCTTTTGGATGTTAATTGGGGCAGCATTCGCAGGAATTCTGACGGCCTACCTTGTGCAATTACTAAATTCCTCTGGCATTCAGGAGGACGCTGCCATTGGCGTTGTCTTCACGTCCTTGTTTGCTGCAGGTGTTCTACTCATCACATTATTTGCTGGTAATGTACATTTAGATGTTGAGCATGTATTGATGGGTGAAATTGCATTTGTACCTTGGGATAGATGGACATTACTGTCAATCACAATGCCAAAGGCCGTATGGATGCTATTGTTTGTACTGATAGTTAACATTGGGTTCCTTCTATTATTCTTTAAGGAAATGAAGTTAACAACCTTTGACCCAGTTTATGCTGCTTCCATCGGTTTACCAGTAATTTTTCTACATTATGGCTTTATGACAACCATTTCCTTTACAACCGTTGCTGCATTTGATAGTGTCGGCGCGATTTTAGTTGTCGCTATGTTAATAGGACCAGCTGCCACCTCCTATTTAATAAGCAAAACGATTAAACAAATGTTTATGTATAGTATGCTATTTGGGGCTGCAGCATCGGTAATAGGCTATTATTTAGCGAAGCTTTGGGATACGTCCATTGCAGGGATGATGGCAACAACCGTGGGTTTAATATTTATCATTGTATTAGTAGGTCAAAAAATCGCCGAGCGCCGAAGAAAATCGCTCGTTAGTCAATTAGAAGCTATGTAAAGATGAAACATCGTTTGATCATGTATCAAATGATGTCAGCTTGTCGACAAAAGAATAAATATAAATTAGTGTGTATCAATAAATAGTTGATTTTCACTCCAAGTGACGCTTTCCACGGGCTTGGCTTCAATCTCCACATCAACAGTAAGAGTCGACAAGCTGAAACCAAAATAATATGATGGCTATGCTTTACACTATATAAAAAACTAGCCTTACCACATAAACTTCAGGAGGAAAATGTGACAGTATCGACGCTCCTCACAAAATGCTAAATGGTAGGTTTGCTGATTAAAATTATCATAAAGTTTTATACAAAAAAAGTAACGTTTATCTACAGTCTGACATCGTTTGATAATAGAATCAAACGATGTTTTTTGTCATTTGCCTGTTGATTATTTCAAACTTTTGCCTGATTTTTACTTTCTACAAAAATAGTATACTGTTTAAAGCAATTCGAAAAGGCAAGAAAACATAATGAAAGGTCTAAACGGAATACATATTTATAGAGTAGAAAATATTTTTTAACATTCATAAAAATACAATTATTGTAAAACGCCTCTGTGCGAATATTTATAATTTTATTACTATGTAATGATTAATATGAAACAACAAGGAGATACGCATGTGGCATAATCGGAATGTATGGATAATTTTATTAGGTGAATTTGTTGTAGGTCTTGGCTTGTGGGCTGGGATTATAGGGAATCTTGCTTTTATGCAAGAGGTCGTTCCGTCTGACTTTCACAAATCATTAATTATTTCTAGCGGTATATTGGCGGGTTTAGTCGTAGGTCCGTTGGCAGGGCGTATTATTGACAGGTCAATGAAGAAAACAGTTGTACAGTGGGCTAGTGTAGGGCGAATTATAAGTGTTTTATTTATGTTTATGGCACTTTATACAAATTCGGTTATTTGGATGATTCTTTTTTTAATTACGTTACAAATAGCAGCAGCCTTTTATATGCCTGCTCTACAATCTATTATTCCAATGATCGTTAAGGATAAGGATTTAATTACATTAAATGCTTGGCAAATGAATGCTCGAACGATTTCAAGGATTATAGGTACTGCTGCAGCGGGATTCATGCTAAGTTTCTTTGAGCTGAAATGGTTGTACATCATTTCATTTATTGTCTATATAATGATGTTTGTTATTACGAACTTCCTACAATTAGATGAAACGGCAAATCAATCGTCGGCAACTAAAGAAAATGGCGACTTTAAAGAAGTGTTACCGATGGTGAGGGAGCACCCTGTTGTTTTAATGACACTTGTCTTAATGTTAATTCCAACATTATTTTTAGGTTCCTTTAATTTAGTTATTATGAAAATTTCTGAGATTCATCATTCAACGACAATATCAGGATTATTATATACAGTTGAGGGCATAGGTTTTATGCTAGGTGCAGCTGGTTTGAAATTTATTACAGAACGGCTGAACACTAGAACATTACTTTTTATATTAGCATTTATCATCGGTTCGATGGAGCTAATGCTAATATTCTCGGATATTAAAATTTTGGCATTAGTGGCTTTTGGAGTTTTTGGTTTTTCAGTAGGCTGTTTTTTCCCAACGACAATGGTGATTTTTCAAAAGCAAGTGCCAAAAGATTTTCATGGGCGATTTTTCTCATTTCGTAATATGATTGATTCTGTCATCTTTCAGGTCGTCTTATTATCAACAGGCATGATGCTGGATTTAGTTGGTTTAAGTGGATTGGGGCTTGTTTTTGGAATTATTAGCTTAAGTTTAACCATCACTTTTTTACTATATTCAAAGAAAAAGAATGTTGTTATGCATGCTCATTAAATATAACCAGAAAAAGAACTGTCAAATCTGTAAGCGGTTTTTGACAGTTCTTATTTCTTAGTTAAGTCTACATTTTTAGTATGTATATTGTGGTTTATAAAAAACTGATACATTGTGTAGATGAACGAATATAGAAGAACAGACACAACCGTATCATTATTTACTATCATTTCGTTATTTGTCCCCGGTACAGAAGAAAGATTTTTCTTCGTGCAGATGTAGGGGAAAGTAGAAAGAAGGTGTTGAAAGATGCTTGGAAAAGCACAAGAAGTGACAGACAGTTATATTGATTCACCTGAAAAGCTAAAGGGCTTATATAAGCGAGTGCTAATCGTAGTTAGTCTCTCACAAATTTTTGGTGGGGCAGGTCTAGCTGCAGGTATTACGGTAGGGGCACTTTTAGCTCAACAAATGCTAGGAACGGATGCTTATGCAGGAGTACCATCCGCTTTATTTACTTTAGGATCGGCAGGTGCGGCTTTAGTTGTAGGGAAATTATCACAACGTTATGGGCGTCGCACAGGTTTATCAACAGGTTTTATTGTTGGAGGACTCGGTGCAATTGGTGTAGTAATTGCCGCCATGATGAATAGTGTTATTTTATTATTCGCTTCTCTAGTAATCTACGGTGCAGGGACTGCAACAAATCTACAGGCTCGCTATGCAGGGACAGATTTAGCCAATAATAAACAACGAGCAACGGCTATCAGTACAACAATGATGATGACAACGTTCGGTGCTGTGGCAGGGCCAAATTTAGTAGATTTTATGGGGAAATTTGCTGTATCCATTGGTGTTCCGGCTCTTGCAGGCCCATTTATCTTATCAGCAACAGCATTTATTTTAGCAGGTCTTGTCCTTTTTGTTATGTTGCGTCCTGATCCGTTAGAAATAGCAAAAATGATAGAAGCGAACAGACGAGAGAATGAATATGGAAATAAGATGGAATCCCTTAGTGAAAAAGCTATCAATAAAAGAGGTCTTACAGTTGGTGCAACGGTTATGGTTCTTACTCAGATCGTAATGGTTGCTATCATGACGATGACACCAGTACATATGAAACATCATGGTCATGGTTTATCGGAAGTAGGAATTGTTATAGGATTTCATGTAGGTTCCATGTATCTTCCGTCGCTCGTAACAGGTATTCTTGTTGATAAAATTGGACGAACAGCCATGAGTATAGCTTCGGGAGTGACGTTGTTATGTGCAGGTTTAATAGCAGCATTCGCACCGAGCGATTCTATGGTTCTATTAATCGTAGCTCTTTCTTTACTTGGATTGGGCTGGAACTTTGGTTTAATCAGTGGTACTGCTCAAATTGTTGATTCGACTGAACCTTCTACACGTGCAAAAACGCAAGGGAAAATAGATGTTTTAGTTGCACTAGCAGGAGCTTCAGGTGGTGCTCTCTCAGGCATGGTAGTAGCTAATGCAAGCTATGCGACATTATCTTTAGCTGGAGGTCTATTATCTTTAATTCTTATTCCAGTTGTCATTTGGTCAAGAAAAGCTTGAGATAAATTATTGATACTAAAATTTTTAATGGTTATTAAAATAGTTTCTAAGTAACCAATGTAATCTTTTTTTTAACATGCAGTAAAATCAAGAATTTAGTGTGAACTTAAATAAAATTTTATTAAAAAATAACTTAATTTAAGGTTCTTTTGTTGGCATTCGGTACTCCGAAATGTAAATCAAAAGAACCTTTTCCTCTTAATAAAAGCAAATAACTATGTAATTAGCTATTTGTTTTATAATCTGCTTCTGTTTGATTACATGCCTTAATTACCTCATTAAAGGCTGCTATAATTTTCTCAATTGTATATCTCGCTTCGAGTAATTCATTAGTTGATTGTTCTAATTTATTTTGTAGTAAGGCTCTTACCTTTTTGATTAAAACTAAATAACTTTATTAATTCGAATCAAAAGATGGAATGAGTTATAAAACAGTAGCGAAAGAATTAAAAGTTGATTCAATGGTAAGACGTTGGGTTTCAGATAAGAAACTACTAAAGTGCCGCAGTAGAGAATTCTAATATGCGATAAAAATTCCTCAAATAGCCGTTTTTAATGGACTTCTGGTTAATTCAAATCTTTTAAATACCAGGCATTCATAGTAGAATGTTCAGAACCTGAGAGTGGCTCATGTAAAAGTGTAAATCCAAATTTTTTATATACCATACATGCAGTTTTTAATTGATGCATTGTTTCTAAGTAGCACTGTGCATAATGTTTAGATGCAAATGACAAAGCTGTTTCCATTAGCATCTTTCCAAATCCTAAACCTTGTGTTTTTGTACTTAAGTATAGCTTTTGCAATTCACAAACTTTATCATGTTCGTTAAGAGGTGCTATACCAATTCCACCAACTACCTCTCCTTCCATTTCTACTACCCAATAGTTTGCATGTTTTAAATTATTATAATATTGGTGAAGGTCGTTAAGTTGAGGGTCAAAATAAGCTGTCCCAGGAATCGCTAATCCAAGTGATTTTAGTGAATCTTGTATTATTTCCTTTACCTTTGCATTGTCTTCTTTTCTAATTTTTCGAATAATCATATTATATAATCTCCTTTAATTTGGTAATAATAAAGATAAGATTGCGAAAGATTTTTTGAAAATGGCATCCCTAAAACATGGACAAAGTCCACATTTTAAGGATATAGTTATATTAATGTTAAAAGTGGACAAAGTCAACTAAAGGAGAATATATGGATAAAGAGATTATTTACGATATCAGACAATTCAATAGATTTTACACAAAGGTACTTGGTTTATTTAATAACCAAATTCTTGATACAGATTATTCACTGACTGAAGCACGAATACTATTTGAAATAAGCGAGAGAACTGAGTGTATTGCGAATATTCTCGTGCAAGAACTTAATATTGATAGAAGCTATATGAGCAGAATTTTACGTAAGTTAGAGAAGGAAGAATTAATAGAGAAAAAAAGCTCAACGATTGACAGTAGAAAAAACCTTCTATTATTGACAAAAAAAGGAGAAGAATTGCTAGAGAAAATTAATATTCAGTCAGATCAACAAATAATTCAATTGTTTAGTGGACTAACGGATAGTGAAATTAATGTAATTCGTAACTCGATGATGGTAATAAAAGAAAAATTTCATAAAAATAGATTTTAAAAGTGTTTAAATATTCAACGGATTTTGGAAGAGATGTTTAACTATTCGTATTCGTTTTTTAAAATTGAAACAAGTACTGCTCAAAAAGTCGATTCAACTGGGCCTTCCTCTCGCGCAAAAACAAAAGGTAAAATAGATGTTTTAGTTGCACTAGCAGGGGCTTCAGGCAGTGCTATATCAGGCATGGTAGTGGCTAATGTAAGTTATGCTACATTATCATTAGCTGGGTGTCAAAGTAACCAATTAGTTGCAAGAGCTTAAGATACAGCCTCCATTTTTGGCTGCTGTATCTTAAGCTATCGTGCAGATTAGTTAATACTTTAACGTCAAGCATTTGTTTATGTTTTAAACTTTACATATGGGAATCTTTATGATATGGTATTTATTACTAATATTGACAAGAAAGAGGTGAAAGCAATGATAACAGTTTTTAGAATTTTGTATGGTAAAAATGCAAAAATTGGAAATGGTTTGGCGTACAAAGGGAGTAGTCTGTCCTTTTTTAAGCCAAATAACCATACAAAAACAGTTATCGGAGCTTTTTCTCTACGGCAAATAAACTCTAATTCAATGACATAATGTCCTTGTTTATTTGTGCGTGATTTATTTAAGCATAACACCGATAATTGTGTCGGTGTTTTTTTTGTGCCTAATTTTTATAAAAAGGTTAGATGATAACTCCCTTCTATTACTCAAACAAACCAGAGTTTTATGGAAGGATGAGAAAACATGCAACAAAAAAACAAGTATATAAGAATTCAAGAGTTCTTGATGCAGAATAAATTTCCTAATTTTAGAATGAATCAAATCTCAAATGCTATATTCCAAGGGAGAATAAATAATTTCAATGACATAACGGTTCTTCCTAAATCCCTAAGAAAAATGTTAATTAAGGAGTTTGGAGAATCGATTTTAAATATTGCTGCTTTAAAGGCACAACATTCTGAACAAGTTATAAAAGTCTTATTTGGAATTTCAGGAGACGAAAAAATAGAAACGGTAAATATGAAATATAAAGCTGGTTGGGAGTCATTTTGTATATCCTCGCAGTGCGGTTGCAATTTTGGTTGTAAATTTTGTGCAACAGGAGATATAGGTTTAAAACGCAACTTAACGTCAGATGAAATTACTGATCAAATTTTGTACTTTCACTTAAAAGGACATTCAATTGATAGTATTTCTTTTATGGGAATGGGAGAAGCATTAGCTAATGTGCAAGTTTTTGATGCTTTAAATGTACTTACAAATCCGGAGTTATTTGCTTTAAGTCCTCGCAGGTTATCTATTTCGACTATAGGCATTATTCCGGGCATAAAAAAAATGACTGAAAACTATCCGCAGGTCAACCTGACGTTTTCATTACATTCTCCTTTTAATGAACAACGTAGCAAGTTAATGCCAATTAATGAACGCTACCCATTATTGGATGTAATGGACACATTAGATGAGCATATACGTGTGACCTCAAGAAAAGTTTATATTGCTTATATTATGTTGCCTGGAGTTAATGATTCTATTGACCATGCGAAAAAAGTAGTAAGCCTTTTAAGAGGTAGATATAAGAGAGGGAACTTGTTTCATGTAAACATCATAAGATATAACCCTACTGTTAGTTCACCTATGAGGTTTGAAGAAGTAAATGAGAATCAAGTTGTAAACTTCTATAAGGAATTAAAGTCAGCAGGAATTAACGTTACCATTAGAAGCCAATTTGGTATTGATATAGATGCTGCTTGCGGGCAGTTGTATGGAAACTATCAAAAAACAATAACCAATAAATAAGGGTGAGAGTAATGTTTAGAACGTGGGAAGTACCCTAATAATTTATTACTAACAATAAATTAAATTATTAGGAGGATATTTATGATAAAAGGAATCTTAGGGAGAAAAATAGGCATGTCTCAAGTGTTTAGTGATAGTGGAAATCCCATAGTTGTGACGGTTGTCGAAGTAGAAGAGAATGTGGTGTTACAGAAGAAAACCTTGGAAAATGACGGGTACGATGCAATCCAAATTGGATTTTCTGATAAAAAGAATCCAATCAAAGCGGAAATTGGAAGAAGTCAAAAGGCAAATACCGTTCCTAAAAGATATGTTAAAGAAATTCGTGGAGCATCATTAGATGTTGGAAAACGTATTAGTGCAGATATATTCCAAGAAGGCGACATAGTAGATGTTACTGGTATATCTAAAGGAAAAGGATTTCAAGGTGTCATTAAAAGACATAGATTAAGTGGCGGTCCTGCATCTCACGGTTCAAGATTCCATCGAGCTCCTGGTTCCATCGGTGTAATCGCCAAAAATGATGGCATGAAAGTATTCAAAGGAAAGAAAATGCCCGGACGTATGGGTGGAAAACAGACCACTATTCAAAATCTTACAATCATAAAGGTTGATAGTGAACGCAACCTATTGTTAATTAAAGGAAATATCCCTGGAGCTAAAAAGTCGTTTGTAAAAATAGAAACTGCAATTAAAAAATTGACTGAAAATGGTGATGATTAGTGATAAACAAACAAAATAATTCCAGCCAAAGTATAAGTAGAGAGGATGTAGTTATTACGGATTTTTTGATGTTGACTGACAATGAAAAAATCCAACTACCATTCATCGTGGCAAGAGTTAACGATTATGAAATAAATTTAAACTATTTAAATATTGAGCTGATTAACGACATGAAGTTGGGTATCATACCTTCTGAAATGTCTTCATCAGACCTTCTTGAGTGTTATTATTGTGCTCTTGAATCAGTCATTGAACATGAGCTTATTGTACAAAAAATGAATGAGGATAGAAGCATTTCCGGATGGAAACCTGATAAAGAACAAATTACTGATTGTATGCAAGAATTATTTGACGAGTTTGGAATTGATGAATCAGAAGATTACTCTAAACTGGAGATTGAACAATTAGTATTGCAAGAATTGCGTATGCAACGATTTATTGATAATCAGTTGGGAGACAACAGTGTATCCAAGGAAGAAATTGAACATGAATACCAAAAATCACCTGAAAACGGAGATATGCAAAAGGAATACATTCGTGTCATCCTTGAATATGAAAAGCGTGAAGAGAAATATAAAGCCTTTGTTCTCGAATTGAAAAAAGCAGCGTCAATTGAAGCTTTTTTATAATTTCACTTTTCTATAATGAGTATACATCCTAAACCTTAATTACATTCTAATGAAGTAGAGACGGGAAGGATATACCAAAGCTCTGATCATTTTGTTAGATTAGGTTTGTATAAGAATATTTTGTATAAATCTTATTTTAAACTAACAAATACTAACTCAATAGATTGGAATAAGGATTGATAACTACTTTACCTCTTTAGAAGATTTCAAATCAAGCGTTATACAATAAGAGAAAGATTGAAAGGCTTAGGAGATATCCCTAAGCCTTTTTAAAGATTTAAATAAAAAAAGTGTTATGAGTATAGCATTGATTTTTTATGTATTCAAAAAGATTCCTTTGTTGGCGTTGATACACCGAATACTGGCAGCCCTGTTCGTAACTAAATAGGCAACAGACCGCCCTAAAATTGTTATAGCAGAAAATTTTTGTCTATTTGTAATATGGTAACTAATTAACAACATTTGGGGCTGTGGCAGGGCCAAATTTAGTAAATATTATGGGTGAATTTGCTGTTTGGTGTTCCGGCGCTTGCAGGCCCATTTATCTTATCTACATTTAAAATTCGATAAAAGCTTAGTAAAGTCTTCTTTGATGATGGCTCTTTAATTTGCTTCGGCTTCACTTCACAGTTGACATCAATCAGAATTTTAAGTGCAGGTTCTAAAGCAAATCTAAATTCAATGAGGACCTAGCACTCTTTTTTACATTAGGAACATTGCTAATAAAAATACGTCCGAAGACAGGCTTAAACCCGCTTTTCTGCCTCCCTACAGCCCATAACTTAACCTGATCGAAGGCTTATGGAAATAGTTGGGAAAGTCTTCTGTTAATAATATTTTTTCCCAAACGTTCAAAAGGTCACTTTGAAAGTAAGAGAATTTATTCTTGATGTTGAAACTACCACCCATCCTTTCGATCGAGTGCGTTGGCATACTAGCTCGGAAAGTTCTAGGAGGAGAACACTAATTTCATCAAGAAAGTAGAAATCAAATGGGAAAGTCATCTGATGTCCAAAAACTTTTTGCAAATTATGGGTAGTTGGGTGGACTGGAGAATCAATTTTCTAGAGAAAAATTAAGATAAGTATTGATAAATGGGTTTAGACACAGTATTCAAAGGTTAATTTATCTGTATAATTATGCCCTTAAAATGGATTCT
The DNA here is from genome assembly GCF_047737915.1 of Lysinibacillus sp. NPDC056185. NCBI lineage: Bacteria > Bacillati > Bacillota > Bacilli > Caryophanales > Bacillaceae > Lysinibacillus > Lysinibacillus sp. NPDC056185. Next base: position 2,678 of record NZ_JBLLLQ010000022.1, on the reverse strand, counting down.
TTCCAACAGACTATCTCAATAGTCTTGACAACTACAGACTATCGCAGTAGTATTAGGGTGTGGCAAACTATTGCAATAGTCCACTTAAGAAAAGGAGCATGCGCGTATGCAAGTTAAATTGTTTGATTCGGAATTACAAGTCATGAATATTTTATGGGAAGAAGGCGATTTGACAGCTAAACAGCTCTCACAAATGTTAAACGAACGAATAGGTTGGAATAAAAATACCACCTATACCGTCATAAAGAAATGTATAAAAAAAGAGGCCATCGAAAGAATTGAACCTAACTTTATCTGTCATCCAATCATCAGAAAAGAACAGATACAAGAACAAGAAACGACGGAATTGATTGATAAAATATTTAATGGTTCTAAATCTTTACTATTCGCATCCTTACTAGACAAGAAAAAAATGTCCGCGAGTGAGATTGATAAATTAAAACAAATTGTTAAAGATCTTGAGTGAGGAATTATGATATGAGTATTCTCAACATGAGTGTAGACGCATCTCTCATCCTCATCATTGTGCTATTGATGAGGATGTTAGTAAGAAATAAAGTGCCAAAGCAAACATTTTTAATTCTTTGGGGAATCGTTGCATTTAAACTACTCATCCCCTATTCTTTTTATTCAAAGTTGAGCATACAGCCTATGCTGAAAAACGTATTTGTTACGCTCACTCACTCAAATGATTCGGAAAGTATGCACCATACAATCGAAATCGCACAAACATCAAACACGTTTTCTCATCAGCTTTTGATGACAAGCGATTCCGTCCAGTACCTTTGGGCCTGTGGGGGTATCGGGGTTTTTCTATTCTTTATAGTGGCCTATGTTAGATTTTATAAAGAATTTAAAACTGCCATCCCAGTGAAGAATAATGAGTATCTCGATCGATGGCTAAACGATCATAAATTAAAAAGAACGATTCAAATTGCAGTATCGGATAGAATTAAAACCCCGTTAACATATGGAATCTTTAAACCAGTCATCTTATTGCCGAAATCAACAAATTGGGAAGACGCTGCAAGTATTCAGTTTATTCTCACGCATGAATTAATTCATATTAAACGCTTTGACGTTTTGTGGAAAGTAATTTTAACGATTATGGTAGCTTTGCATTGGTTTAATCCTTTAGTTTGGTTTATGTATTTTTTAGTAAACAGAGACATTGAATTGTCTTGCGACGAAAGGGTTATTAGACAGTTTGGAGATAAGGCAAAGTCAACATATGCACTATCTCTCATCAATATGGCAGATGAAACCTATACGGTTACGCCGCTTTGTAATCATTTTAGTAAAAATGGGATTGAAGAAAGGATAGTGTCCATTATGACCTTAAAGAAAAAGTCGGTTTTAGGAACAGCATTAGCGTGTACATTAGTCATTGGAGGGATGACCGTCTTTGCGGCAACTGGTCAAGAGCCACCAACGCTGAAAGAAGGCAAAGAACGAAATGGAGTTATTGTTACTGATGCAACAAATAGTACGACGGAACCACATGTAATCGCAACAAATAAAGGCAAAGAACAAAATACAGTTATTGTTACTGATGCAACAAATAGTACGACGGAACCACGTGTAATCGCAACAAATAAAAGCAAAGAACAAAATACAGTTATTGTTACTGATGCAACAAATAGTACGACGGAACCACATGTAATCGCAACAAATAAAGGCAAAGAACAAAATGCAGTTATTGTTACTGATGCAACAAATAGTACGACGGAACCACGTGTAATCGCAACAAATAAAGAATAAATAAGTTATTCCAAAGACTAGTCCTGAAATCCGGGACTAGTTTTTCATTTACTCCATCATTTTTTCATAATAAAACTAAATGCCTTCCACTTTGTTGGTGTGGTTTTAAAATAAAGTTTGATAAGAAATCCTAGTAGCTTTAAAGTTAATAGGATTTCTTATTTCACTAACGTGCTGGTTAGTTGAACAAGCAAAAGTAATAATTATAAGTTACAAAACAGAGCGAAAGAATTAGAAATTGGTCATTTAATGGTAAGACGTTGGGTTTCAGGCAAGAGATTACTAAAGTGCCACAGCAGAAGAATTTTATTACTCTTTGAAATATGGTTACTAGCCAACAACACTTGGTGCTGTGGCAGGGCCAAATTTAGTAGATATTATGGGAAAATTTGCTGTATCCATTGGTGTTCCGGCTCTTGCAGGTCCATTTATCTTATCAGCAACAGCATTTATTTTAGCAGGTCTTGTCCTTTTTGTTATTTTGCGTCCTGATCCGTTAGAAATAGCAAAAATGATAGAAGCGAACAGACGAGAGAATGAATACGGGAATAAATCGGGATCCTTTAGTGAAAAAGCTATTAATAAAAGAGGTCTTACAGTCGGTGATGGTTCTTACTCAGATCGTAATGGTTGCTATCATGACGATGACACCAGTACATATGAAACATCATGGTCATGGTTTATCGGAAGTAGGAATTGTTAAAGGATTTCATGTAGGTTCCATGTATCTTCCGTCGCTCGTAACAGGCGTTCTTGTTGATAAAATTGGACGAACAGCCATGAGTATAGCTTCGGGAGTGACGTTGTTATGCGCAGGTTTATTAGCAGCATTCGCACCGAGCGATTCTATGGTTCTATTAATCGTAGCTCTTTCTTTACTTGGATTGGGCTGGAACTTTGGTTTAATCAGTGGTACT
>NZ_JBLLLQ010000021.1:30716-96941 GCF_047737915.1 Lysinibacillus sp. NPDC056185 | reverse complement strand
CAAAGGACTATACGATTAAATTGTTAGAACACGCCAAAAAGGTTGAAGCGGTTTACGATGTTGGACCAGAGACAGATAACTATGATCGCTTATTAGCCTATGTCTTCATTGATGATGTAATGTTGCAGGAATCATTATTAAAAGAAGGACTTGCAGCAGTGCGCTTTATTCATAAACCAAACAATACGTTGGAGGATGAATTTAGAGAAATCCAGCAAGATGCGGAGAAAGAAAAATTAAATATTTGGTCACATCAAAATTACTTCCAAAAAGATGGTTTCCATCCGGAAGTATTAAAATAGAAGATATTAATCAAGGGACTGTCCCAAAGGGTAAGGAAAATGCCTTTTGAGACAGTCCTTTCTTTAAAAAATATAGTTGTAAATAAAGTGAAGCTAGTAGAGTTTGGCAAAAGGATTCACTTTATTTTTTGGGCGAATAGTAGAATCAAGTTGAACACTTTAGAAAAATAAAAACATCGTACGCGAAATCGTGTATTATTGAGGTTCCTACACCAATCAATAAGAAAGGATTTCGAATACAATGCTAGAACAGGATATCATAAAAACACAGAATAAGAAACCAGCCTTACACAGTTTCAACGTGGCGAACTTCAAGGCTACTTGAACGCTGGAATTACAAATAAGAGCGAGCTTGCGCGAAAACTCAAGTATAGAAAATTAACGGAAAACATATCTACACGACGCAATATCTTGCGGAAACAGGTCAAGCTGTAACAGATCGAAACGTGGCTCTCGCAAACCGTTGAAGTTTGAACGTGTGAAGGCATTCTTGGTGTTCGTTGATGGACTGTTATTGGATCGCACAAAGACCATGTCTCCAGATGCGATTGTTGGTCTCGCAAAGCTCAGAGGGTTGTTTCCCCGGAGGAAATGGTCTCAACAAAGACGCTCTATCACTATATCGAGCTTGGTCTTCTAAAAACTCGAAACAGTGACCTTCTCTTAAAGGTACGTCGAAATACCAAGAGAACTAAGAAAACGCATCGCCCGAATAAGACGGTTCTTGGTAAAAGTATTGAAGAACGTCCGGATAGTGTTGAATCTCGTGAAGAATTCGGTCATTTTGAAATTGACTCCGTCGTAGGGCGCAAGGATAAAGAGGATGATGTGCTATTAACCTTGATTGAGCGTAAAACTCGTCGTGAATTCATCGTTAAGATGGACAGGAAGGATGCCGATTCAGTTAACTATGCACTCTCTACAGTCCTCAAAGAATTTGGAGAATACGCATCCACTGTCTTCAAATCAATCACGGCAGATAATGGTTCTGAATTCGCTGGATTGTCAGAAATGTTTGGTGATAGGATAGATATCTATTTCACTCATCCATATTTTTCATGGGAGCGTGGAACGAATGAGAACCACAACGGAATCATCCGTCGTTTCATCCCTAAAGGACATGCGATTGAGAATTATAGCCGGACGCAGATTCGTATGGTTGAGGAAGCTATGAACAACCTACCAAGAAAAATTTTTGACTACAAGACACCAAATGAACTGTTTGAAGAGGAACTCTAGAAACTCGTCGCTTAAGGCCGCGGGGACACCCCGCACCCCGAGCCTCCCTCTAAACAGAAAAGCCTTCTGCTCATCAGTCAGCTACAGATCCTAACCTGTATTGGCTAGCTCCACAAGGGAAACCGCCTTGCAGACCTAGCCAACACAGGTTGAACGGACTACGCCGACCGACGAACAGAAGACCAAGGAACCTCTGAAGTGTTTTTGAAAAAAGTGTGCAACTTGTAATTGCAATTTAGGAACAAATTTAAGATTTGATATGGAATGATCATTTCTTATCTAAAGGTTACAAGCGATATGCCGTATGGTTTATTGACCATGAAGTGGATATAAATGACTCCAAGTATTATTATGATTTACCCGTAGATGTCCATAACCGAGAAGCGGGAAATGGAATCCATACAAATAACAGTCCATTAGTAAGCATTGGAATGCAGTATGGAAAGAATATATTGAGGATCACCCGAATGCTACACCTGAACAAATTGCCGAACAATTAAAGTATATGACAGATACATGTGGTATCACAGATTTACAGGCACAACAAAAAAAGAAATATAAGGAGAATACTATGAGTTTTTATTTATTAAAGGAAAAATCGGGCACAAATGTACTCTTCAAGAATACTGGAAAAGATTATAATAGAAGGAAATGTGATAAATGTGGTGGGGGCTAGTAGGATTTTACCAAGAATGCAAATGAGGCGGTATCTCGACTAACAATCTGTTTTATTTCTTCTTTGAAGTCCTACTTAAAATTTGTTTAGGAAAAATAATGTATTTTATATTAGTATTGACAAATTAATTTATGCATACTATCATTTACATATTGATAATGATTATCATTATCATTATCAATGTCAATATGTCGAACACGCAGAATAAAAAGGGGTATTTTTTAATATCCCTTTTTATTTATAAAGTGTTGATAATGATTATCAATTGAAAGGAGGTTTTACTATCAAAAAGTTATTTTTAGTTTCAACATTAGTAGCATTATTAACAATTTTCGTTACACCAAATTTATATGCATCTGCTGCACTTGTAGATGGGAAATACACAATCAATTATCAAGTGAATAAACCAGATTCTACATCTGCTTCAATGGCAAATGATTACTTTTTGAAGCCTGGGACAATTATTGTTAAGAATGGCTCTTCGGTAATACAGCTGAAGTTGAAAAATAGTTCGTGGATGACAAAATTTGAATCGAGTACAGGTGGTAATAAAGTTATTAGCGAAAATAAGGCAGAGGATACACGTATCGTCCAATTTGCACTTCCTTCTCATACATCACCGACTGCTGTTACGATGAAGGTGGATATTGATGACTTGAATTACCATCATGAATACACAGTAGATTTTGTTTGGGATGCGGCGTCATTGAAAAATGAAGATGGTAGTGCAGTAGTAGCTACAACAGAACAAAATAAAAGTAACACTAACACTAACACTAACACTAACACTAACACTAACACTAACACTAACACGACTTTAAAAACAGATAATACTGGTGAAACAAATACTTCGTCAGTTAAAGAAAAAGAAACAAATCCTCAAACAAGTGATGCTTTTCCACTAGGTTTACTTTTATTGTTCTGTGTTAGTGGATTTATCTTATTTAATTTTAAAAAACGCATAAAGGAAGAAGAAATCATTTAAAATATTTCGGAAGCACCCTCATCTACTTCACTATGGTAGGAGTAGGGTGTTTTTTAAAAGGAGTGAATGAACATAGAGAAAATCAAAGATTCTAAAGTATATACTAGAATGTTACATATTGTAGGGTTATATATTATTTGTATCATTCTTTCAGCATGCAGCAATTCACTTAAGGAAAATGAAAATAAGGAAGAAGAAAAAAACAATATAGAAATTCAAAATGAAAATCGAATTATTCCAACAACAGTTGCAGTTAGTCAAATTTTAGATGCACTGAATTTAGATGCTATTGCGATTCCTACAACTGCATATGATTTGCCAAAACGATATGATGGTTTACCCGAAATCGGTAATCCAATGTCTCCAGATATGGAAATTGTAAAATCCTTGAACCCAACAGAGGTTTTCTCAGTGACAACATTGGAAACAGATTTAAAAAAGACATTCGAGGAAGTAGGTATCCATGCTTCATTTATAAATTTACAAAGCATTGATAATATGAAAGCTGCCATTCTAGAAATTGGTGAAAAATATGATCGGACTGCTGAGGCACCTAAGCTAGTGTCGGAGCTTGAAGGAAAGATTACAGCCATTCGAATGAAGGCTGAATTAAAAGAAGCTCCTAAAGTTTTAATTTTACTAGGTATTCCAGGTAGCTATTTAGTGGCAACAGAAAATTCATATATTGGAGACTTAGTGAAAATGGCTGGAGGTCAAAATGTGATGAACGGTCAAGAGCCTGAGTTTTTACCGTCTAATACGGAATTTTTACAACAAAGCAATCCAGATATTATTATTCGTCTGTCACATGGGATGCCTGAACAAGTCGTGGAGATGTTTAATGAGGAATTTGTTACAAATGATATTTGGAAGCATTTTGACGCAGTGAAAAATGGACGTGTGTATGATTTAAAGGAGCCGCTATTTGGAACGACAGCTACGCTTGCAGTACCTCAAGCGCTAGAAGAACTTATTAACATTATGTATCCATAATGAGAAATGTAGAGGACTTAGATGAATAAAAAAATAAGTAGTTTTTTAGTTGTAAGTATATTACTTTTAGTAGTCATTATATATTCTGCAATTACTGGCTCTATTAAAATGGATACGATGGAATTTATTAGAGCTTTTTTTGGTGAAGAAAATCCAAATTATGCAGTTATAAAAGATTTACGTTTCCCTCGGATTATAGTCGCTATATTTGCAGGGGCAGCTTTATCAGTTGCCGGCGTATTATTGCAGGCAGTTATGCGTAATCCATTAGCTGATGCAGGTGTAATTGGCATTTCAGCAGGGGCATCATTTGTACAATTATTTGTCATTACATTATTTCCAATGATGTTTTTCTTTACGCCTTTATTGGCTTTTTTTGGAGGAGCATTTGCTTGTTTTTTAGTATTTATGTTGTCATGGAAGTCAGGTTTAAATCCTTTGAAAATTATTTTAGTAGGTATTGCGATTAATGCGATGTTTACTGGTCTAACAGAAGTATTTGTTACGATATGTAGCTATATGAATGTTATGGTTGGTGGTGTAGGGGGTTCTAATTTGTCAATGCGTACTTGGAGTGATGTTAGTTTAATATCATTTTACGGTATGATTGGTCTATTAGCGTCCCTACTACTAGCTTCTTGGTGCAATTTATTGACTTTGCAAGACAAAACGGCAAAGAGTTTAGGCTTTAATGTAACACGTGCCCGACTGATTATTGCAGCAATAGCAGTATTACTTGCGGCTATTTCAACTGCTACAGCAGGAGTTATTGCATTTGTCGGTTTATTAATTCCTCATATTTCAAGAAGGTTAGTTGGGTCAGACCATAAATTGTTGATTCCATTCTCAGCATTAGCTGGCGCCTTGCTGATTTTGACTGCAGATACGCTAGGCAGAATATTAGTTTCACCATTAGAAATTCCAGCATCAACAATAATGGCAATAATTGGTGGACCGTTCTTAATCTTCTTAATTCGAAAAGATAAGTAAAGAAAGGTGAGTGCATTGAAAGTTTCTCAAATTAAACTATCTTATGATCAGAAGCAAAATCATTTAGATGGGGTTACGACAACTATTGAAAAGGGGAAAATCACGACGATTATTGGCCCGAATGGTTGTGGTAAATCCACATTATTAAGTGTCATTTCACGTATTAATACGCCACAACAAGGGTCAATAACGTTAGAACAGAAAGATATAATGGCATACAAGGCAAAGGAATTTGCGAAAAAACTAGCAATTGTTTACCAGCAAAATTCAGTGCCGCAAGATATTACGATTGAAAAACTAGTTGCTTATGGACGGGTACCCCATCAACAATTGATGAAAAAAAATGTTGAAGAAGATGAGGCGGAAGTAAATTGGGCACTTACAGCTACAAATTTAATACAGAAACGTACATGTAAATTGGATGCATTATCGGGTGGTGAACGTCAGCGTGTTTGGATTGCAATGGCACTTGCTCAAAAATCGTCCATTCTTTGTTTAGATGAGCCAACAACATATTTAGATATTTTTTATCAAATTGAATTATTGGAGTTAGTAAAGAAATTAAACGAAGAAAATTCCTTAACAATTGTGATGGTGTTGCACGATATTAATCAAGCAATTAAATATAGTGATCATATAATTTTGATGAAAGACGGTAAAATATTATGCGAAGGCTCACCTACAGAAACAGTAACAGCGGAACGTATGAAAGAAGTGTATGGTGTAGAAGTCATCATTCAAACGCATGAAAGTGTTGGTACGTATATGATTCCATTTAGCATTTAGAGAAATTATTTGAGATATATTAAAAACTTCTTAGATTTAATTAAGTTAAATTTTTAATAGTCTATATATTTACAGTAAGTTACATTTTGATGACCTTACTTTTTTAGGAATATTTACACAAAAAAACGTCTCGTAACATATGTTAACTTTCTTGACAATAATAGTGTGTGAGTTATAATGAGTGAGAATGAGAATCATAATCAATTATGGGAATTACATACTTTAAAAACATCCATGTAATAAATAGATGTTTTTCTTTTATGCTTGATTGAGAATGATAATCATTTGAGTTAAAGGATAGTACTAGTAAAATCTCTTATACATAAAGGGGGTAGAAACGCAAAGGATAGGTCAAAATAATTAAAAAAATTCAGGAGGTCAGAGTAGTGAAGAAATTTTTACAATATGTAGCTATGATAGTGCTGATGTTAGGTGCAATATTACCGGGCTTTGGAATGGAAGTAAAGGCGCAGGAGAATACAGAAGCTAGTTGCGCAGTTAACTATTCAGCAAATATCAAAATTCTCAACGAACAACAAACAGTAAATTCAATGATGAATACCTATGTTCAAAAGGAAGCTACTGTTAAACAAAAAGATGGTCAATATACAGTAGATATTACAGTGCCACAAGCATATACAACGTGGTACCAGGATTTTAAAGTTGAATCGGGTGGTGAATTAAAAGCAGCTATTGAAAAAACAACAGACGCTAATGGCAACGATATTTACACATTCGTAGTCGATCAATATGAGCAAACAATAAAAGCATGGGTTAAAGTTTACATTCCGTCTTTAAATTATGACCATGACTATATTGTATATCTAAAAGTTTCCGATGTTGCGGAAGTTAACCGTGTGTGTGAAGATACACCAGAACAACCAGAACAACCAGAACAACCAGGTGAAAACACAGATGAAGTTACCACACAAAACGTTCCTTTCACATTTTTAACAAATAATAAGTCATATGATACGTATTTTAAAAGTTATATTAACTATGCTGATTTAGCCACTGTTGGTGAGGAAAAATATGCATATATTAAACTAACAGGTCACACATATGCATTTACTACACTAAAAGTAGGCAGTGAAAACGGAGAAGACGTAAAAATCGTAAGCTCAGAAGGAGAAGGAAATTCATTAGTACGTGTTATAAAAGTAAAATTAGACGCTGATTTAAAGGCTACAGTCATTATGTCAGGTGACAAATATCCAACAACGCCGTTTACATTTGATTTTACACCGGTAAAAGAAACAGGTGTATATTTACCTGAGCATTTCAACACGAAGAATCAAGTAATTGAGTTTGGACTGACTCCTGTCAGCTCTGGTGCACCTGCTCATACAATAATCTCATTACTTTTAGGACAAGCATATGCAACGAAAACAGCAGACAATAAAATTGCTGTAACAATGAATTTAGTTGCAAATGATACGACGAAGGGTTTTTCTGTAAAACAAGGAAATAAAACAGTTGCAGAATGGACATCAGGAAGCACGAAAAGTGTAATTAAATTTACAGTAAATTCATTAGAAAATTTAGCGTTCACGTTAACTACTGAGCGAAATGGGACTGCTTCAACAATGAGTACAACAGTTGAAAAAGTACTATTAACGGGTGAAATTGCTAAGCAAGAGGATACTAGTTCAGAAGGAAATACCAACGGCAGTGAATCAGGTTCTGGGGAGAACAATAATAATTCAAATACCGGTGGCAATAACAATTTTAACACTGAAAACACTGAACAATCAACTAATGGGTTGTATACAGTGAACTTTGCGTTCTTAAATGAATCAGGTACTGGTAGTTCTATTATGAACACATATGTAGATAATCAAGCGCATGTAGTGAAAAATGGTTCTTCCTATCAAATTCAATTAACACTAAAAAATAGTTCATGGATTACTGGATTTAAAGTGAATGGTACAACACCTCGTACGATTAGCGACACAAATGATGTGCGAGTAGTGCAATTTACAGTATCGAATCTAGCTGAGCTTCAAAATGCGTGGGTTAAAGTCGATATTGCGGATCTTAACTATCATCATGATTATAATATTCTATTAAAATTTGATGAAGCGTCACTTTCTAAGATTAATGGTAGCACAACATTCCCGAATACGGGTGGATCAACTGATAGTGGCTCAATGCAATCTACTAATGGCTCAATGCAATCTACTAATGGGTTATATACAGTGAACTTTACGTTTTTAAATGAATCAGGTACTGGCAGTTCTATGATGAACACATATGTAGATAATCAAGCGTATGTGGTAAAAAATGGTTCTTCCTATCAAGTTCAATTAACACTAAAAAATAGTTCATGGATTACTGGATTTACAGTGAATGGTGCAACACCTCGTACGATTAGCGACACAAATGATGTGCGAGTAGTGCAATTTACAGTATCGAATCTAGCTGCGCTTCAAAATGCGTGGGTAAAAGTCGATATTGCGGATCTTAACTATCATCATGACTATAATATTCTTTTGAAATTTGATGAAGCGTCACTTTCAAAGATAAATGATAGTACAATATTCCCGAATACTGGTGGTTTAACTAATAATAATAGTGGTTTAACTAATAATAATAGTGGTTCAACAAATGGAAGTTTAACTAATAACAGGACAAATACAGGGACTACAGGAAACTTTAGTCAAGAAGGAATAGTTAAATTTGAATTTGCAAAGAATGCAAAAGAGATAGCTGTATTCCTACAAAAAGCAAAAACAGTATTTGAAGATAACAAATACAAAGTTACTCTTTCATTAAATATTGAAAATAACTTACAGAATTTTATTGTGAAACAGAATGGTAAAGAGATTGCAAAATGGTCGAATAAAGTAGCTTCATTAGTACCTATTGCAATTGCAAAAACAGCAACGCTTTCATTTGAAACTGATACACTAGACAACCTTGTTTTTGAAGCCGCAACGACGGATAAGACAATTTCCACGAATGTAACAGCAACGACGACAAAGCCAAATGAAAAGAATACTCGTCAGTCAATTACGTATAAAATGGAGGCTGATCCAAACGGTAATATGGCTGATTTTATTACAAACTACTTAGCACCATACTTTACGAAAGCTGAATTAGTTACGATTGACGGTAAACGTTACATCGAAATGACACTAATTGGTAAGGCTTATGGCTTTGAAACGCTTGCTTATATTGATGGAAATGGTAAGCAACAAAATATTGAAGTGATTAGTTCGACAGGTGAAAAAATGGATCAAGTACGTGTTGTACGTTTACCATTAGTTCGAGATAGCAATGGCGTAACGAAAATATTTGTCGATTCAGGGAGCTTAGGGTATGGCGCGTACACATTATTCTTTACGTTTGATGTGCCAGCTTTAGAGGAAGAAACAAATAACTCTAATAATTCCAATAACTCTACTAATAATATTAACAATTCTTTTACAGATATCGATAATGTATTCAGTAAGGATGAAATTTTAGCTTTATACGCTGCTGGGATTACAACAGGTACAACAGCAACAACATTTAGTCCGAATAAAAATATAACTCGTGCACAATTTGCAGTGATGATTGCTCGAGCTTTAAATATTCAATCAACTAAAGCAACTGAGTTTAAGGATGTTAAAGGTCAGTGGTATGAAAATGAAGTACAAGCACTTGCAGAGGTAGGTATTGTAACAGGTGTAAATGCAACAACATTTAACCCAACAGCAAATATTACACGTCAGCAAGCAGCGGCAATGATATTACGCATGCTTGAATATAAAGGCTATAAAGTAACAGTTGATGAAAATGCTTTATCGTACAAAGATGCTAATAAAGTATTTGACTACGCAAAGCAAGCAGTATCGGAATTACAAGCACTAGACATTATGACGGGGTCTAATGGTTATTTAAACCCACAAAATAATTTAACACGTGCTCAAATGGCGAAGATTTTAAAACGATCACTAGAATTAGTCAATTTAATTGATTAATAATTAAAGTCAGGTACTATTACTATCCCATAAACTCTTTCTAAAAGTTGGATGAGGCGACTATGCTTTGTGCTCCTATGAAGTATTTAGCTCGAGCTATTGCCGCAGGAATCTTGCGCACGTTGCCTCATCCAATAAAAAATGCAATTCAAGTTGACATTGAATTGCATTTTTTAAACTTTTAAACAGCATAGTTTTTGTGAGTTTGGAAAAAACCTAAAAAAGTACACTTAAATTCATGTATGTACTTTTTTAGGTGATTTATGGAAAAAACATGTGAGCAATTTATTTTTTTATTTGCACCTGTGAAGGGGAAGCGTTCTAAACATAAAATTTGACCAATAAGATATCTTGCAAAAGTTGAACAACGCTTAATTTATTTTGAAACCTTAAGTCCGTCAATACTTAAGTAACGCTCAGTTAAAACTGTTGTCTTTGATGAAGGACCTACAATATCTATTGTAGGTGGGTTTTATAAGAGAATTTTAAAAGCGTTCTTAAACGCATCGAGTTAGGATATTAGGCCTGTAAACCCGATAAATAACGTCTGAGAACGTGTAGTTATGATTCTTGTATTTTTACTGACATGTATCTCAAAGATTGATTTAGACATTGGAACATCTTCAGCCTTTTAAGAAATTCATATACTGATATTACTTTACTAAAGTAGCAGCAATTTCAGAAATAACAACTCGGTTGCCTATTATTGGAGACGATTCGCTGTTTTCTTTGTTACCGATCTCTTCACGGCGGTGTAAATTTTTAAAGTCATCAGATTCGCGCCAAGCTTTGAATTGCTCGACTGTATCCCAGAACATCATAACGTTCATTTCATCGTGATCTTCTGGTTCTGAGCAAACGTTCACTTCAACTTTATTAAATCCTTCCCAGTTTAATAAAGTTTTATCAGATATAAATAATGGTGCCATTTTATGAGCAAAGCCTTTTTTTACTAAAAAACGGTTAGTAACTGTAATCATTATAATTACCCCTTTAGATGATTTTAATTGATAGTGATTATCATTATCAATTAAAACATACATTAATTGGCTGTGCAATAAAAAATTTAAAAACAACAAAAAAACGTTGGTTGACAATCATTCTTATTTAAAATAGAATCATAAACAATTACATGAGAATGATTATCAATTTCAGTTATAATAAAAAGAAAAGGTTGGTAGTTAAAATGAAGAAGTTTAAATTTCTGTTAGTAGGTGCGTTAGCATTATCATTAGCAGCATGTGGAGAGGAAAGTAAAACAGCAGATGTTAATACTTCAACAGACCAAGTAGAAATGGAACAACAACCACTTGAAACTGGGGAAACGGTAACATTAATAGATGATCTTGGAAATAAGCATGAGTTTGAAGCAATGCCGGGTTCAGTTGCAACGCTAAATCCAGGAATGATGAATATTTTGCTTGAGTTAGGTGCAAACGTTACTGGTCGACCAACGATTACTTCCGATATGAAGGCAGAAGTAGAAGCGATTCAAGAGATAGGTAGCCCACATGAACCATCATTTGAGCAAATTGCTGCATTGAAAGCGGAAATACTTATTGTGCCACCAAGCTTCCAGCGTTTCGCTACAACGGTAGAAGCAACAGGTACGAAAATTGTCTACTCAAACATGAATTCAGTAGATGATATTAAAAAAACGATTAAAAAGTATGGAGTGTTATTTAATAACACAGCAACAGCAGAAAAATTAGTTGCACAAATTGATGAGAAAATTACAGAAGGTGCTACAAAATCAACGTTAGATGCTCTAATCGTTTACGGAGCACCAGGTACATATTTAGCCGCGCTTGATAATTCGTTATACGGAGATATTTTAAATAAAGCAGGTGGTAAAAATATCGCAGCTGATTTACCAGCGACAGATAAATATCCAACTTACGCAAATTTAAGTGTAGAGAAAATTGTTGAGCGTAACCCAAAAGTCATCATGTTAATTACACACGCGAATCCAGCGATAGTAAAAGAAGGTTTTGAAAAACAATTGAAAGAAAATGCAACATGGAAAAATCTTGATGCAGTAAAAAATAATCAAATCATCATTTTACCAGCAGAATTGTTTGACAATCCTGGCACGCAAGTCGTAGAAGCCATTGACTATATGCGTGGCGTTTTAAAGACAGCAGACGAAGCAGTGAAATAATTTTTTATAGTGGGGAAATAACGATGATAGCAGAAGAGGAAAAATATGCACACCCTCTTGCTAAGAAACGAAGAATGGCGCTAATTGTATTACCGCTACTCTTAGTCATAGTGAGTGTCGGTAGCCTTATGATAGGGCAGGTTTCGTTTTCAGTAAGTGAAGTGTTTAGTGGGATTTTTAGTTCAGAAGATACAATGGCACGACGAATCGTATGGGAAATCCGTATGCCCCGTATATTAACGGGTATCATTGTTGGTGTTTGTTTGGCTATTGCAGGTTCGATTTTACAAGGTGTCATGCAAAATCCATTAGCTGATCCAGGGGTTATTGGGATTACTTCTGGTGCTGGAATTATGGCTGTAGCAGTTATGGTTGTGTTTCCTGGCTATATTATCTATTTACCTATTGCAGCTTTTTTAGGTGCTTTTGTAGCTGCAATGATTGTATATTCATTATCGGTGAAAAAAGGCGGTACATCTCCAATGCGAATTATTTTAGTAGGGGTAGCCATTAATGCACTTTGCGGTGCAGGAACAAATGCACTAATGATTCTTTATAGCGATCGTGTACAATCCGTACTGCCATGGTTGTCTGGAGGTTTAACAGGTATTGGGTGGGTGCAATTTAATATGATTATTTACTATGTCATTGTAGCAATTATATTATCAATTTTTGCAATCAAGCATATTCGTATAATGCGTCTAGGAGATGAAATGGCAAGCCTTTTAGGACACAATGTTGAACGAAGTCGATTCTTTTTAATTGTATTGAGTACGTTATTAGCAGGGATTGCAGTAAGTGTTGCTGGTTTAATTGGTTTCGTTGGTTTAGTTGTACCGCATATTTTACGACTGATTATCGGTGGAGATCATAAGTATCTAATACCTAGTTCAGCTTTGGCTGGTGGCTTCCTTGTTGTTTTCGCTGATACAATTGCGAGAACCATATTTGATCCTATTGAGGTTCCTGTTGGCATTTTACTAGCATTTATCGGAGGACCGTATTTCCTCTATTTAATTCATAGAAAGGGGAATTCCATTGCTACGAACTGAGCACATTAATTATCAACATGAGTTCACCAATTTTCGGTTAGATAATATTACCTTGAAAATCCATGAAGGAGAAGTTGTTAGTTTAATAGGACCGAATGGCTCGGGGAAATCAACCTTATTACGTGTGATTTCACGTCTTTTAAAACCGAATAGCGGTACAGTATATTTAGATGAGCGAAACATTCATGAAATGAAGTCTAAAGAAGTGGCTAAAACACTAACGATGCTTCCACAAATGAATAGTCATCAATTAGATTTAACTGTGCGTGAGTTAGTAGAGTTTGGGCGTCATCCGCATAGCGGAGGGAAAACGGTCCTGTCAAAAGAGGATATAGAAATTGTCGATTGGGCAATTGAAGTAACTGGATTGAAACACATACAAAACCGGGTATTGCCTTCTATGTCTGGAGGAGAACGCCAACGTGCTTGGATTGCAATGACTGTAGCACAGCATCCCAAAGTGTTGCTACTAGATGAACCAACAACATATCTAGATATTGCACACCAATTAGAAGTGATGGAGCTCATAAAAGAGTTAAATCGTAAATACAAGATGACCGTTATAATGGTGTTACATGATATTAACCAAGCTGCACAAAATAGCGAACGTCTGATTGTACTAAAGAAAGGGAAAATACATTATGATGATTCACCACATTGTGTATTATGTAAAGAAATGTTCCAATCAATTTTTGAAATTGATGCTGAAATTTATATGCAAGGCGGAAATCCAATCTTTACCCCGGTAAAATTGTACTCAAATCCTCCTTGTAAATAATGTGTTTCCTATGATCAAAGGATATTTCTGTATAGAAATAGTATCCTAAAATCTATTGAGCAACTGCAACAAACATCACCTGAATTAAAGTAAAAGCTATTTTAGCCAGGTCTATATACACGAATATAAATGCTGCACTAAACAATATTTTTAGTTTATTAAGAAGGAATAGGAAAAAAGCTTAAAAATCAACTTAGTACAATAAAGTAAAGGAGCTTATAAATGATAGGTATAATTTATTACGCTTATGGCGCCCCGAAATCTTTAGACGATGTTACACCTTATTTTTCACATATTATGAACGGTAAAACGCCACCACCCCAAATGATTGAAAAAATTACAACACAATTTAAAAAATTAGGTGGTGCTGATCCATTAGCAGCAAATACCAGCCGTATTGCTAAAGGGTTGGAACATGCTTTACAGCAGCGCTTAACACAGACTGTAAAAGTATATAACGCATACAAACATACTGAACCTTACATTCCAGAGGTTGTTGAAACAATGATTGAAGACGGAATCACAACATTCATTACGCTACCTGTGAATCCGATTATGTCTTTGACAGGTGCTGGCGCGTTTTATGATGAAGTAAGTACGTTACTAGCCTCTCATGATGTTACTGTCATTCATGCGAAAAGTTGGCATTTAAACTCTGAATTACTGGCTGTTTATAAAGATCGCATTCAACGTGCTTACGAATGGATTCCTGCTGAAAAACGATCTCAGACTCATGTTTTATATACTGTGCATAGTCAGCCTATTAATCCTGAACGTAACGAAATATACGTACGCCAGTTTTCCGAATTATCAGAAGCCATTTCAAAAGCCACTCAAATAGACAACTGGCATATTACATATCGAAGTGGTCATGGTAAAGTTGACTGGCTTAGCCCAGATGTAAAAGATATGATTTATACATTATATGAAGAGGGTGCTCAGGGTTTCGTCACATGCGAACTTCTTTCGCTTTCTGCAGATATTGAGACCTATTTTGAAATCGGAATTGACTGTCAAAAAATTTGTGAAGAACTTCAAGTTGACTTTGCCCAAGCAGAATTTCCAGCTGATAGCTACGATACCATTCAAGCTTTAGCTGCCATTGTCGAATCATTTATTCCAGCAGAAATGCGCTAAAAAGCCAATCATGTCTGGCAGCTGCTAAATAAAGTTCGATAATTTATAAAAAAGACTGACCATTTAATATTGATTGATAATTTGTAAAAAGTAGATTGAGCTGAGCGATCCGGTATCAAAAAGCCCAACATACCACCGTGTCATTCGCTCAATAAATGTTGCTACACAACCTTTTGCTTTCCCACGTCTAGATACAACTGTATCTAATTCCCAATGTCCAAAGGTTTCACGTTTACGTACTTCTTTTGGGCGTTTAGAAATGGGTGTACCAATGTTAAATCTTCCTCTTGTTTCACGGGGCTTTTGGCGCTTTCCTTTTTTGACGGAGAACGGTTGATAGAGTGACTGTATATGGGGGACAATCGTTGCTTGGTATATGAAAAGTACCCCCTTTGATTGATAGGTTCATCATACTAGGAGGTGCTGCGTGATTAAATATGTTAATCAGGATTAAGGTGCTGGATGGATTTGAACCAACGATAAAAGAGTTGCAGTCTTTCGATTAATAATACCTTTATTTTCCTTTACCGAAAGAGACTCACAGGATTTTCACAGAAGATATGGCTATACTTCTCCATAGAGCATTCAAACTGATATTGAAACTGGTACAAAGACCATTATTGAAAGTGATGTCGTTCAGAAAAATGCAGCTAATAATGGAAAAATATATTACTTAGATCTAGATGCTTAGTATCAAGCAGATAGTGGTATCCAATCTTAGAAAATGAAAATCGCAAAATAAATTAGAAGCGTTTAATTAATTCAACTTCACTTAAGTAGAAAATCCATGGGGTATTAACTCGTGGATTTTTTTCCAAAAACATTGATTTTATGAAGGTTTATTAAATGCTTGCAGTATAGTTTCATTTATTTGAAAGTTTTGTATAGTTAAAAGTCAAATAAGTTATTTATATTTTGAACTTTTTACTGCTGTTCATTATAACTCGAAAGAGAACTAATGTTCTTGTTGTTTTAGGAGGATTGATTATGGGTGGTATAAAGTGGTTGTATATTTCTGAAGAAAATAAAATTTTTAAGGTTCCCAATCCTAAAAATGGGAGATTCAAAGAAATAAAGGAGCTTTCAGAGCAGGATGTTTTAAAGGTTATGCTGTACTACAGAACGAAAAATAGAAAACCAGATAAACTAGTAATGGTTGAATTTGACCGAATTACTCTTGACTCACAAGGGGGGTATGAGGTGACTGATGAAAGGAATAGAAGGATGCTACAAAATGCCTTTCAGTTTATATATAATACTCCTCAACAATTGGCAAATAGCAAATCACCATTCGAGTTGCCTCTAGCACCTAGCGTTCCATCCAATATTGAAAAAAAAGCTTTATATGAATTTTTAAATCAAAATTTCCCTAACTTAGGAAACGATGCTCCGGCAATTGTAGAAAATGCAATAAGCTCACTAAAAAAAATACATCAAAAAAAAATTGACTTAATTAAAGAGGCCAATAAATTAAGAAAAAGTAATTTAAAATTGTACTTTGAATCAAAAAAGGTTTAATGAAATTACGGATGATTTAGAAGTGGTTATTTGGCTTACAAAATATTTTAGAAGAGAAATTCGGGAAACCTTTAAAGAAAAATATAAAAGAACTATCCAGGCAGTTGGGACATGTCAGTAATAGAGATCACATGGAGAACTGGGATGTTAGAGTCATTTCTTAATTTTTGAAAGTGGTAAATTAAACGATCAATATATGTTTGAAGCAAGATATTTAAAGTGATTTATATTAAAATATAATTATATTAAATCGAACCCACTCATTTTGATTAGGCTATTTTCAAAACGACGGGTTTTTTAATTTTAAAAGTAAATTTCTACATTTTAAACTTAATGTGTTTGCAGTAAACAAACTTTGAAAAGGTGTACGCCATTCTAAACAATGGTCAAATATTACTGTAGAAGTTATTTGTTTAAAGGTTTCATTCTGAATTTAATGTAAAAATTCACCAATAAATCTAGTTTTGCTTCACGCAATTCTTTTAATTGTAAAGCCAATCTTCTCTCATAATCGTCTTGTCCATCTCCTAGTGTTTATAACAATCAACTACTGCTACTAGATTAACTTGAAGTCTAAACCTTGGAGCAATACCAATTTTAAATCAGTTTCTTTTGACATATACTATTGGCGGTATTCCGGTTACTTTATTAAACAATCTAGTAAAGTAAAATTCACTATTATAATTGAAGTAACCTGATCTTTAATGGATAGTCCAGCTCCAAGCATATTGAAAGTCTAATAAACTTCTGTCAAAAGATTCGCCAATATTTTGGTTAAATAACTGAAGCTTTTCTTCGGTTCAATTCCGTAATTTGTTATTTTATACATATTTATTGTAAATTCCCCCGAATATATCCTGATAAGTTGTTATAATAGTTTTTTTAGAAATTTAAGATTTATAAATTCGATATTCTTTTTTGTAATAAATTATTTTATGAAATGAATTAGAGGTGAACCATAGGTGAAGCAGGTGTTGGTAATTAAGAATGAACGGTCTTTAGCAAAGAAAATCGTAAGCGGCCTAAAGCAAGAAGGCTATTTCATTTTAACACTTCACAATGAAAACAAAGGGTTAAATATAGTATATGAGCAAGATTGGGATATTATCATATTGGATTGGGATTCGTTAAGTATACCTGGACCGGAAATTTGCAGACAAATACGGGCTGTTAAAACGACACCGATAATCATTGTGACCGATAATGTGTCCAGCAAGGATTGCATAGCAGGATTACAAGCAGGAGCAGATGATTATATAAGAAAACCATTTGTGAAAGAAGAATTAGTAGCAAGGATAAAAGTTATTTTAAGAAGAGGGGACCGTATCCAGCCAATCGAGACTACTTTCTTTCGGTTTAAAGATCTCTTCGTTGATGCATCCCGCAATATTGTGACAAAAGGTGGCGAAAATCTCCCGCTTACTAAGCGTGAGTATGACTTACTTTTATTTTTAACCAAGAATAAAAATAAAGTATTAAGCCGTGAAATGCTTTTGAATCAGGTTTGGGGATATGACGTAGCAGTCAATCCAAATGTAGTGGATTTATATATTGGGTATTTAAGAAAAAAGCTAAGGTGCGAGAAGAAAGACCGGTATATTCAAACAATCCATGGTAGGGGCTATTCAATGATTGAATAGTAAAAATAAGATAAGAGGTAAAGTACAATTTGTCACAATAATCAATATCTAACATAATCGAGAAAACACGAGTATAAACAGTTTCATCCTGTTTTGCTCGTTTTTTTGTTCTATTAAATCTGATAATCAAACAGTTTCTAGTAGATATTTTAAAGAGACGGAAACTATAAAAAGGATACTTCACGTATTACTTTTTTTGTAGCCAATTCATGCTTGAAAGCAACTTTCTTTATAAACTTATATCTTTCACAAGATTTTCACATAATTAAAGACTATACTGATTCACAGAACGATTAAATGAAAATGATTATCAATAGCAATTGAGATGGTTAGCGATTATTATCCAATTCAATCTATAGACTTCATCGTTTTCAAAATAAATTACATAAGGAGTATATGTATGAAAAAATCTATGTTTTTAAAATTAGTTGGAATTTTAGCAGTTTTGACTTTGATGTTAGCAGCTTGTTCAAGTAATAAAACTAATGAAGAGTCAAAGTCTAATGAAGATAATGGAAGCGAAGAGGTTGCTAAGCCTACGACAGTTGAAATCACTGATGCTCATGGAACTGTTACTGTCCCTGTAAACCCAAAGAATGTAGTTGCTTTGGATAATAGAACTTTTGAAACTTTAGCTGATTGGAACATTGACTTAGTAGCTGTTCCAAAGGATGTAATGCCTGCGGATTCACCATATGTAAAGGACGATTCAGTTAAAAATATTGGAAATCACCGCGAACCAAATCTTGAAATTATTGCAGCTGCAAACCCTGAACTTGTAATCGTTGGTCAAAGATTTGCTGGTTATTACGAAGAGATCAAAAAATTAGTACCAAATGCAGTTGTTATTGATCTTAATGTAGATGTTTCTGAGGAAACTGCTACGCCTGGGGAAAACTTAGTAAATGGACTTAAAAATTCTACAATTGCTTTAGGAAAAATTTTCGATAAAAATGAAGAAGCTAAACAAGTGGTAGCTGATTTTGATAAAGTTATCGAAGATGCTAAATCTGCTTATAATGGAAAAGATAAAGTTATGAGTGTTATCGTTGGTGGTGGGGATATTGGTTTCTCAGCTCCTCATTCTGGACGTGTTTGGGGACCGATGTATGAAATTTTCGGTTGGGCTCCAGCATTAGAAGTTGCTGATTCTACATCAGATCATAAAGGTGATGAAGTTTCTGTTGAAGCTATTGCACAAAGTAATCCTGATTGGCTTTTCGTATTAGATCGTGATGCTGCAATATCTGGTGAAGAAGATTCAGTTCCTGCTCAGGATGTTATTGCTAACGCACCTGCTCTTCAAAAAACAACTGCTGTTTCTAAAAAACATATTGTTTATGCACCAGCAGATACTTACACAAATGAATCAATTCAAACTTATACAGAGTTGTTTGAAAACCTTGCAAATACTTTAGCTAAAGCTAAGTAATGTAAAGGGGTATAAAATAGTGCTGAAAAATGTAACTTCTAGGGTTGAGATAAATTCTCAACCCCAGTTTTATAACTACAATAAGATATGGACAAAACCTTTTATATTAGCGATTATAGTTGTTATTATTCTAGGCATTATATCACTGTTTACTGGAGTGTATGATATACGTGGACAAGAGGATGGAATGGAAATGTTTTTCATAACTCGTGTTCCGAGAACAGCTGCATTAATGCTTACTGGAGCTGCAATGTCAATGGCAGGACTCGTAATGCAACTGATCACACAGAATCGTTTTGTTGAACCTACTACAACAGGGACTATTGAATGGTCAGGTTTAGGGCTGCTTTTCGTTTATTTATTATTTCCTGCTCCGACTTTAGTGCTAAGAATGACTGGTGCAATCATTTTTTCTTTTATAGGAACTATGATTTTCTTTTTATTTTTAAGAAGAGTTAAACTTCGCTCGTCTTTAATTGTCCCGATTATTGGATTGATGCTTGGAGCTGTTATTTCTGCAGTGTCCACTTTTATGGGACTTCTTTTTCAAATGACACAAAGTATTGAAACTTGGTTTGTAGGTTCTTTTGCGCCTGTTCAGGTGGGAAGATATGAATATTTGTGGCTAATTGTTATCGTTACTTTGTTTATTTTTATTTATGCTAATAGATTGACTTTAGCTGGACTAGGAGAAGATGTCGCAACAAGCCTTGGCGTTAATTACAACAGGATTGTTCTTTTTGGTACTGTTCTCATTTCTTTTGCAGTTGGAATTGTTGCAGCTGTCATTGGAAACTTACCTTTCCTGGGTTTAATTGTCCCAAACATTGTTTCAATGTATAGAGGTGATGATCTTAGGAGTAATTTACCTTGGGTATGTTTGATAGGAATGGGGACTATAACTGCCTGTGACATAATTTCTCGAACAATTATAATGCCTTTTGAAGTACCTGTTTCTTTAATACTTGGAACAGTGGGGTCAGTCGTGTTTATTATTATCTTATTGAGACAAAGAAAACCAAGGAGGCTACGATGAGCACATTGGAATATAGAAATAAAGAAAATGTCGAAATCGATTCTAGCCTTCATAATAAAAATAGATCAGCTAGGGCTTTTCGTTCTAAGAAGGAAGAAAGGCGTTATTGGATTTTGCTAATAACATTGATTGCTTTTGGCATCCTTTCTTCATATGGACTTTTAGTTTATAACAATCCAGTTCCGATTGATTCACCTTCTTTTATCCCAGTTGTTAAGAGAAGGATAGTAGCTCTTGTTGCAATGATTATTGCTGCAGTTTGTCAGAGCTTGTCGACTGTTGCTTTCCAATCCATTACGCATAATAGGATTATAACTCCTTCGCTTTTAGGTTTCGAATCACTTTACTCAACAATTCAAACTAGTACTATATTTTTCTTTGGGGCTAGTGCATTGATAAATTTTACTGGGATTGGATCATTTTTATTTCAAGTTGTTGTTATGGTCTTAATGAGCTTGATCCTTTATGGATGGCTACTTTCTGGTAAATACGGGAATCTACAACTTATGCTTTTAGTTGGAATTATTATTGGCACTGGGCTAAATTCTGTGTCAACTTTCATGAGAAGACTACTTGCGCCTTCTGAATTTGATATTTTACAGGCAAGATTGTTTGGTTCTGTTAATAATGCAGATTCTGCATATTTTCCTATTGTAATTCCTATAGTAATAATTGTAGCAATATTACTTCTTGCTCATTCTAAGAATCTAAATATATTGTCACTAGGAAAGGATGTTTCTACTTCTTTTGGAGTTAAATATCAATCTAATGTAATTTATACTCTTGTATTAGTTGCTATTTTGATGTCTATTTCAACAGCTTTGATTGGACCACTTACTTTCTATGGCTTTTTAGTAGCAACTTTGAGCTATCAGGCGGCGTCAACTTATGATCATAGATATATTTTTCCAATGGCTCTTGCTATAGGATTTTTGATAATAACGAGTGCATACTTTTTGATGTATCATGTATTCCATGCTCAAGGTGTAGTATCAGTTATTATCGAATTATTTGGTGGAATAATATTTTTAACTGTAGTTTTAAGGAAGAGGGCTTTATGATAAAAATTGATAATGTTAAAAAGTTCTATACGGATGAGGTAAAAATAGGACCTTTGGATATTGAAATACCAAAAGCGGGTTTTACTTCTTTAATTGGCCCAAATGGCGCTGGAAAGTCTACGACACTTTTGATGATTGGAAGACTGTTGGATATGGAGGAAGGTCAAATTCAGGTGGCAAATATGGATGTTTCCGAATCCAAATCGAAAGACTTATCAAAAATTTTGACTATATTGCGCCAAGAAAATCATTTTGTAACTAGGCTTACTATTAGACAACTAGTTGGATTTGGACGTTTTCCTTATTCAAAGGGAAGGTTAACTATAGAAGATGAAGTTATTATTTCTAAATATATCGATTTTTTAGACTTAACTGATTTAGAGAATAGATATTTAGATGAGCTTTCTGGTGGTCAAAGACAAAGGGCATATGTAGCAATGGTTTTGTGCCAAGAGACTGAATATGTACTTTTGGACGAGCCTCTGAACAATCTTGATGTTGCTCGTTCTGTTCAAATGATGGAGCATTTGAGACGTGCGGCTAATGAATTTGGAAGAACAATTCTGACTGTGATGCATGATATAAATTTTGCAGCCAAATATTCTGATAGAATTTGTGCTATGAAAGATGGACAAATTGCCGCTTTTGGAACAGTAGAAGAAGTTATGGACTCGGAAATTTTGACAGATATTTTCGAAACAAAAATAGAAATTATCGAAGGTCCTTATGGGCCACTCGCTGTTTATTAGTTACGAAGTTTTAAAAAAGAAGCATCTCAAAAAATGAGTATGCCAAATAACTAATAGAGAATTAAATTATTTACTGTAGCTTGCATAGATCATAATAGCTACTCTAGTTGAAGTTGCTGTCTGTATTTTACAGGTGGCAGCTTTTTCAAATGCCATTGCTCACGATAATGAATTGAAGTATTTCATAACGAGAAGTTTAGTGATCTTAATATACTCTGACATTTTTCAAGGAGTAATCAAAAAGGATTACAAAACCAAAATAACATAATATTGATAGTCGCTCGACCGTATAGTATCATTTTCATTCTTATTTGTTGTGAGAAAGGTGGATTGACTTTGCTAATTGAAAGTGTAATAGACCTCATATCGAGCCTTAAAGGGTATTCATCTATAAAAAAGTCGAGAAAGGATACTCACTAGATGAAAAATACATAGTTATCGTCGGCCAAAATCAATACTTTATACGAGTATCTGACATACAATATCACGAAAAGCGAACCATCGAATTTTCATTGCTTCAAGCATTAGAAAAACAAGGTGTACAAACGCATAAAACAATAGAATGTACTTTATTGATTGAGGCTAATCTTTCTGTCATGGTATTAAGTTATATTGAAGGATACCCTGCTGATGAATTCATGATGAATCTTTCTGAGGTGGCGCAATTTAATATAGGTCTTGCTGCTGGAAATGAATTAAGAAAAATTCATCAACTACATGACCATGCCCTGCAAATGATACACTGGGAAGAAGCTCAAAGAAAGAAATTCAGCTTTTACTTAAATGAATATAAAAAAGATAGCTATCAACTGCCAAGAGAGCATAAAATATTAAACTTTATTGAAAACAATTTCCACCTTCTTAAAGATCGACCTATAACTTTACTCCATGATGATTTTCATCTGGGCCATATCATCGTTCTAAACAACACGTACAATGGCGTAATTGATTTTAATGGCTATGATTTTGGTGACCCCTATCATGATTTTTATAATCTTTCTTTATTTAGCAGAAGACATAGTATCCCATTTTGTATTGGACAAATAGATGGTTATTTTACAGAATCTCCAGACAATACATTTTGGCGAATATATGCCCTTTATGCAGCGATGAATATCGTCTCTACGATTGTATGGACGAAAAAATATGATGAACAATCTTTCGATGATGCATTGGAAAGAATTCATCTCATTTTAGCAGATCATGACTATTTTAATTTGGATAAACCATTATGGTATAAGTCCATACCTATTGATAATGTTACAGGTTTATAAACGGGGATATGTCTACTATTGGATATTTTTAAACTGAACTAATACTTATAAAATTTAGTTCAGTTTTTATTTATGAGCAAAATCTACTCTTAAATTATTCAACTGACGGTGCAGTTTAATGTAAGAAGGGACGTGTTTTATGAAAGATATTAAATCGACATCTATTCAACCTAATGTAAGAGAACTTTTATCCTTCGCAACCTCTGAAAAGAATGTCGAGAAAGAATATGAATTATATATGCAATCTCCAGTAAGAGAGTTATATGGATATGACCTTGAATCTGAGGTTGCTGGTTGTATTGGAATAGAATTTTTAAGTCCAAGTTGTTGTGAAATAAAACATATCGTAGTATCTCCAAATCGTAGGGGAATAGGTATTGGGAGTAAAATGATTAGCTTTATTTTGGAAAAATATTCTTTTTCTTTTATGTTTGCTGAAACCGATAAAGATGCTGTGAATTTTTATAAAAATTATGGATTTAAGATAAAGAGTTTAGGTGAAAAATATCCGGGTGTGGAACGATTTCAATGTATTTTAAAAAGTTAATAGGACTAAGTCTTCTTCAACTATCGGGAGCTTTACTTCAAATAAGGAATAGAGCCTTTTTCTACTTAACGCAGTTTAGTTGAGAAGGTCATATATTTATGGTGATGTTTATGAAAAAATATGGAGGGAATTATGTGTAATTCTATTAATTATAAAATATGGACTGTTTGTATGATTCAAAGTGAAGAGAAGGTTTTACTTCTGGATAGACAGCACGACAATTTCAAAGGATTTATTCCACCGGGCGGTAAAGTTGAGTTTCCTGAAAGTATTGTAGAGAGTGCTATCAGAGAAGTAAAAGAAGAAACCGGGTTAGAAGTTAGAAACCTCATTTATAAAGGGCTTTATGAATATGTTAATCCAGTAGCTAAAGATAGATATATGATATTTAATTACATAACAAAGGATTTCGAGGGTGAACTTTTGAAAGATGCTCCTGAGGGGAAACCTGTTTGGGTAGATATAGAGAACGCATATAAACTTCCTATGCAGACATCGATACGGAGAAGATTTCCTTTATTTTTTAAAGATGGAACATTTGAGATTCAAGTTGAATGGAACCACGAAGAAAATAAAGAAGGGAAGGTTACTATACGTAACACATAAAATTTCTTATTAGACTAACGAGGGCAATTGTTCAATAGAGCAGTTTAGTTTTATACTTTTGGGATTTAAAAGATATAGGGGGAAAAAGACATGCAAATACTATTAATTCGTCACGGGGAATCGGAAGCAGATATTTTAAACGTACATGAAGGAAGAGCTGATTTTGAATTAACGGAAAGAGGTAGAAAGCAAGTGGGAAGTTTATCACAAAAAGTAAAAAATAATTTCCCACCAGATTTTATATGGGCAAGTACGTTAAAAAGAGCACGTGAAACCGCTGAAACATTAGGAGAAACTATTGGGTGCCCAGTGCAATTGGAAGAAGAGTTAATGGAGTTTAATAATGGTGTACAAGCTGGATTATCCTTTGAAGAAGCGAAAAAGTATCCGGAGCCAAAATTTTTTCATGACCGTTTTGAAAATGGAGAATCATTCATAGAATTTCGAATGAGGATTGAAACGATATTTTCTAAGATTGTAACAGGAAATAAATATGAACGAATTGCGATTGTTGCTCATGGCGGGGTAATTAATAATATATTACGTGCTTTTTACCAAATGCCAATCAACATGGATTATTATTTTAAAATTGGAGATACAGGAATTAGTTTAATTGAACTTACTGATAAGGAAAAGGTAATTCACTTTATAAATGATACGAATCATTTAGAGAATATATAAGATAAACTTTGATAAAAATTTTGTCCAACCTTTTAATTAAAACACACTATTTAATCAATAGAATCCCACCGTTAATTTTTTTCAAAACGGTGGGTTTTTATAACGAAAATCAACTTTTGCAGCATACTTTTAATCAAGTTTTATTTCAAAGCTATGAGGAGGACATTTATATGAGGACAGATATAGATAATTGGGAATCAATCACCGTAACAGAAATTTATAAGCTCTTTTCTATTATTCCAATTAAATGGGGTATTGCAGGGGGATGGGCTTTAGATTTACATTTAGGCAAACAGTCAAGGGTACATGATGATATAGATGTAATAATACTTCGAGAGGAACAATTGACTGCCTATAATCATTTGTCAGGTGATTGGATGTTATACAAAGCAGAGAATGGGAAACTTGTTCCTTGGCAAGAAGGCGAGTTTTTAAAAACCACAAATGACATCTGGGCTACTAAAAGCAATAGTTCTCCCTGGGCTTTTCAAATTATGTTAGTAGAGACAGAGCAACAATCCTGGATATACAGGAGAGAAAAATCTATTCGAAGAAGATTAGAGGAAATATTTTTAAGAACAGATGATGAGATACCTTACCTGAGACCCGAGATTCAACTCCTTTATAAAGGTGGCAGCTCAAAGGTTAGAGAAAAAGATTTTAAAGATTTACAAATTATGCTTCCATATTTACTGCCTGAACAAAGGGATTGGCTAAAAATGACTTTGAAAAGACAATTTCCAACTGGTCATTCGTGGCTTGATTATATCTAAGTGTGAAATATGATTCAAAATATAAATTGAGCCAAATGTTAATTAAATACTTCTTGAAGTGGGAGATTGCTACTGAATAAATATAAATATCTATTTGATTATTTGTTGACATTTCAAATGAAAATGATTATCATTATCATATAAAGAGTGTTCCTTGACTACAATACAGTGTAGAGAGGATGAACTTTAGCTACTTTTCTCCAGAGGTTTGCTAGTTCATGAATACGAACCTGAACCCCCCTCATATTTCGGGAACGTGAAAATTTCAGACGACTCACCTATGATAGGTAAGTCGTTTTTTTATGTTTATGAGCAAAAAATGGTTTTTATAATATTTTTTTGGGCGATATTGCTGAAGTGAAGAACTGATTACTAGCTTTTTACCATAAAGTAAAAGAGATAAAAATTACAGCATTCTTAAAAGCCATTCAAATATTGAAAAACTGAAAAGTAGAAAGTTTAAATAGCTTTAGTTTTTATTATTCAAAAGGCTTCTTGGAAGGCATAATAATAAAACAAAAGGTGAAGGGACGGAATGCATATAGCTTTAGACGTTTCGATCACTTTCGAGCAAAAATCTTATTGAAATTAAAGTATAAAGAAATCAGAGTTTATTGAGGTAAAGGTGCTGAAAGTTTACACCCCTAAACATTTGAACTAGAAACAAAAAACAGCCTATGATCATAACACAACAAGCTGTTTCTATAACAAAGGTGAAGCTCAACCTTATGCTAAAGAGGCAAAGGACTATACGATTAAATTGTTAGAACACGCCAAAAAGGTTGAAGCGGTTTACGATGTTGGACCAGAGACAGATAACTATGATCGCTTATTAACCTATGTCTTCATTGATGATGTAATGTTGCAGGAATCATTATTAAAAGAAGGACTTGCAGCAGTGCGCTTTATTCATAAACCAAACAATACGTTGGAGGATGAATTTAGAGAAATCCAGCAAGATGCTGAGAAAGAAAAATTAAATATTTGGTCACATCAAAATTACTTCCAAAAAGATGGTTTCCATCCGGAAGTATTAAAATAAAAGTGATCGATTAAGGGACTGTCCCAAAAGGCAATGAAAAATGCCTTTTGAGGACAGTCCTTTCTTTATTCAAAATATATAATAGTAAATAAATGTTTTGGCGAAATGTATTAAAAGAAATAACTATGTTGAACAAGTATTTAAACAATATGATGCACATCGTCAAAAACGTATTCAAGATTTATATAAGCAATGCTGGCAACCAAGAGATGAACTAAGTTATCTGAAGCAATCGCCCCCTTGAAACCGAATAGGAGAGCAACATTTCAAATAATGTTCCATGATATAACTATCTATGTAATATAACTATGTTTGAACAAGGAGATGGAAGCATGAGTAAGTTAGCAGGCAAAATAGCTTTAGTTACAGGATCAAGTCGAGGAATTGGCCGCAGTATTGCATTGCGTCTGGCACAAGAGGGAGCCTTTGTCGTAGTTCATTACGGGAAAAGACGACATGAGGCAGAAGCAGTTGTTCACCTGATCGAGCAAAGCGGAGGAAATGCTTGCGCGATTGGTGCGGACCTTAGTACTCTAGATGGCATTCAAGATTTATTTACTACTTTTGATGATACTATTCGGGAATATATGGGCGGTAACGGATTCGATATTCTTGTCAACAATGCTGGAATTGGTCAAATTATCAGTTTAGAAGAGACGACGGAAGAATCATTTGACGAGGTAATGAAAATTAATGTCAAAGCGCCACTTTTTGTTACTCAACAAGCTTTGCCACGTTTAAAAGATGGAGGACGCATTATTAATATTTCATCTTTTGTGACACGTGCAGCTTCTCCAAGTGTCTTCACGTACAGTATGACCAAAGGTGCTATCGACACATTTACGCGTCTTCTAGCCAAACAACTAGGGAGCCGTAATATTACGGTAAACGCCATCCAGCCTGGAATTATTAATACAGAGATGAATGCTGAGACTTTGGAAAACCTTGATGGACAAAAATATGCGGCTGGTCTTTCAACCTTCAACAGATGGGGAGAACCCGAGGATGTGGCAGATATTGCCGCCTTTCTCGCTTCCTCAGACAGCCGTTGGGTAACTGGTCAATTGCTCGATGCAAGTGGCGGATCTCATCTATAGAACCTGCAAGATAACGAATTTATAAGGATCTTCAAATGAAGTGACCCCAAAAAGTTAGACACATATTTTAAGCAGTTACTGAGGAATGAACTCTGTATTGGACAGGGTTCATTCCTTTTTATTTTCCTTTAATTCGTTTGTTATTGTAAATAGGGGTCCTGCCGCATTGCTAGCAAGTTAAAAAATCTGTTGTTCCCCAAAACGATAAAAATAAACTTCGGTAATATAAAAACACAAAATTTCCATTTAGGGGGTACTTTAAAATCTTAGCTTAATGGGCATGAGGGCGTCCTCCTATCCTTTTAGTTATAGCCCCTGAATTGAAGAATTTTCTCTACGGTTTATTGTTAGCGAATAAATAGCAGAGATTAAGGCTAAAACTACCATAATACCAGCTACCCACGTGTTGATAGTTACAGAATAGTAGTCTACAAGTAAACCACCCAAACCAGAACCTAAAGCTACTCCAAGATGTAAAAATGAAGTATTTAAACCTAATTGGATATCTGAGGAATCGGGAGCAGACTCAGCTAGATAATTTTGTACAGCTGGACTAAGAGCCCAAACCATCACACCGTATAGTACGACAACAATCAATAAACTGATCATTGATCCTGTAGAATAAGGTAATAGGAACAAGGAAACTGCAAAAAGTATAAGAAATGTGAGTATAGTTTTTGCTCCGCCAAATTTATCGGATGCCCAGCCACCTATCCAACCACCTGTTATTCCAGCTATACCAAAAACAAGTAAGACCATGCTAATCATATTTGTTGATAAGCCCATTGTTGTTTTAAGAAAAAGCGTGAAATAAGTATAAACTATGAAATGACCAGTCAGCTCCAAAACTGATATGAGCTGGATTGATGCGATTTTTTTACTTTTTAATGTGGCTATTTGCTTAAGTAAAGGAATGGCTGGTTGTGGTGGAACCTTAGGTAAAAACTTAATGATTCCTACCATAGAAACAATACTTAAGACTGAAACTAATACAAATGTCATTCTCCAACCGAAATTTTCACCGATAATAGTTCCTAATGGTACACCTAACACTAATGATGCACTTAAACCCATAAAAATTAATCCAATAGCTCTTCCTCTTAATTCCGTTGCAACAGTATTGGCAGCCATTGTTACGGAAGTGACAACCACGATAGAGCAGCTAGCTGCAAGAATAATTCTAGCTATTAATAAGGTTGTAAAATTCGGACTAACTACAGATAAAATATTACCTCCTAGAAAAGTTAACATTGCTATGAGCAGTAATTTACGTTTTTCTACTTTAGAAGTTAAAGCAATAAGTACTGGAGCCCCAAAGGCAAAAACCAAAGAAAAAACTGAAACTAACTGACCGACTGCTCCTACAGAAACATGTAAATCTTCTGCAATCATGTTGATTATCCCAGCGATCACCAACTCCACTGTACCAGCAACAAATGTGGCAAGTGCTAAAACAAAAATCCCAATATTCATTAAAAATTCCTCCTAAAAACTATTAAAAAATGAATCTGGAATCAAAGATACTCCTTAGAGTGCACTATAAAGCAAGTGTGTTATAATAAAAATATGGAAAAATTATTAACTATTCAGGATATATCCTCAATCACGGGTCTTAGTTCTTACACTCTACGCTACTATGAAAATATTGGTCTTTTATGTGAGATTGAAAGAGATGAAAATGGATATCGTAAATACTCAAAGAGCGATATTTTATGTATAGACTTTCTTATTATGTTACGTAACACAGAAATGCCTGTAAGAGATATGAAAAAATTTGCAGACCTAAGACGTCAAGGCGATTCTACCGTTACTGAAAGACGAGAACTATTAGAAGCTCATCAAGAGAACGTTCTTAACCAAATTAAGCAATTAGAAAATAGTTTAATTAAGGTTAATGAAAAAATTGACTACTATAAAAATTTGGAGGAAAAAGTTAAGTAATATAATCAGGCGTGTTGATTAGGGAAATCAGCGTCTTCTAAACAATTAAATGGATAAAAACGGTTAATCAACACATCTGTAATATAATTATATAAGTTTCTAGAGACCTTTCTAAAAGGTCTTTTTTTTTATGAGAAATGGGAAAAAATACATTTGCCTTAGAGTGCACTCTAATCGATATAATTTCATGCTGAAGAAAGATTGGAGGAGAAAAAATGAAATATCGATCTATTGGAGATTTAAGTGTTTCATCCTTAGGATTAGGATGTATGGGAATGTCAGAATACTATGGAACTCAAAATGATGAGGAATCGATTGCTACATTGCATTACGCCTTAGAACTCGGTGTTAACTTTTTTGATACAGCTGATCAATATGGAGTGGGGAAAAACGAAGAATTAGTCGGTCAAGCATTAAAAAATGTCAGACAACAGATAAACATAGCTACCAAATTTGCTTTTGAAAGAGATGAGAGTGGGAAGGTAATTAAAATTAACGGTAGCCCGGAATATGTAAAAAAGGCCTGTGAAGCAAGCCTAAGACGGTTAAATACTGACTACATCGATATATTTTATCTACACCGTGTAGATCCCAGCGTTCCCATAGAAGAGACAGTTGGTGCTATGAAGGAATTAGTTGAGGAAGGTAAAGTACGACATATTGGGCTTTCAGAAGTATCTTCTCAAACGATAAAACGAGCACAAAAAGTACATCCTATAGCTGCATTACAGACAGAGTATTCAATATGGACTAGAGATATTGAAGAGGAAATACTACCACTTTGCCGTAAACTAAATATCGCTGTTGTACCATATAGTCCTCTGGGACGAGGTTTTTTATCTGGAAAAATTAAGTCAGTCGATAAATTCGTAGAGAACGATTTTAGAAGGAACGCACCTCGATTTCAGGGAGGCAACTTCAATCAAAACCTTGCTTTGATTCGACAGCTAGAAGAGATAGCAAACCAACTGAATATTAGTCCGGCACAACTAGCATTAACATGGTTAATGTCTAATGGATTAGATATCGTCCCTATACCAGGGACAAAAAGGAGATCCTACTTAAAAGAAAATATTGCTGCAATAGATTTTGAATTGCCAAAGGATGTAAAGGATTTCATAGATAAAGCTATACCGGTAGGTTCAGCAGCTGGTGATAGATATCCTGTACATTCTATGAAACTATTAAATCAGTGAGAGAAGGTATATAATTGGAAGTTTGGAAAAAGAATATGTATATTTTGAGCATTGCACAATTTTTAGTCATGTCTGCATTTAGCTTAATAATACCTTTTATTCCAGTGTATCTTAAAAGTGATTTGGATGTTCACTCTCAAGCAGATATTCAGCTTTGGACAGGGATGATTTTTGGAGCTACTTTTTTATCCGCTTTTCTTTTTCAGCCGATATGGGGAAAGATTGCAGATCGAACGAGTAGGAAAACTATACTAATCCGTTCAGCAATTGGAATGGCATTTGCCACATTCTTAATGACCTATAGCACAACAGCTTGGCACTTATTAGTTCTACGTTTTATCTTAGGGATTTTTGGTGGTTTTATCCCTGCCTCTTCTCCATTCATCACAATGAATACGCCTAAAGAAAAAATAGGTTATGCGCTCGGTATAGCTCAATCTGGTGCTTATACCGGGAATATTTTTGGGCCGTTAATAGGTGGAGTTTTGGGACAGTGGATAGGATTTTATAAAATCCTTTATGTGTCTAGCGCTATGTTACTGATTTCAGGGGCACTTATATTATTTTTTTTAACAGAAATTAATAAACCTGAACCAAGTACATTGAAAATTCCGACGCCTAAGAGAGGACGTATTAATTTTTTCTCCGAATTACGGGAAATTACGAAAGGACCTCTAATTGGAACTTTGTTTCTAGTTGGATTTCTTATTCAGTTTTCAACGATGAGTACTTCACCATTTTTGGCTACATATGTAGAAAGTATGTGGAACAATGATGTCTTTTTAACAACGATGGTAGGTTTAGCGGTTTCTATCTCGGGTTTCTCTATTATAATCTTTTCTCCCATTTTAGGAAGGAAAGCAGATCAAGTGGGTTCTGAAATTATTTTGTTAATTTCGTTGTTAGGTAATTTTATTTGTTATGTTACCCAAGCTTTAGTTTCTTCTATATGGCTATTTCTGCTCGCTCGGTTCTTAATGGGAATATTTATAGGTGGTCTGCTTCCATCGGTCATAAGTTTAATACGAAAAAATGCACCTGAAAAAATGGAAAGTTTAACATTTGGTTATTATCATAGTGCTCTATTTTTAGGAAATCTAATTGGTCCTTTACTTGGGGGATATTTAAGTGGAATAATTCATATAAAAGGGGTTATTTTTTTGGCTGGTCTCCTCTTTTTAGTAAATAGTTTAATTTTAAAATTCCATTTGTTTAGACAAGAGTCCTATGTATCTTTACTTAAGAGAGTCATTTCCATCCGGAGGTATTAACATAATATAAAAAGCTCCATTTACTGATTGCTCAGTGAATGGAGCTTTTTATGTTAATTACGTGCATCGCTAGTGTACTCCAACTTTTTGCGTGAGCTTTTGTACGATATTATATGTAGGGCCTGAAATTCATATATCTCAAAGTCGAATTGTTGGACAGAGTATATAAAAGTCTATCATGTGTATTATTTTACATCTTTTGTCCACTCTGAAACTTTATCCTCATTATCTTTAATCCATTTTTTTGCGGCCTCCTTAGGATCAGCGCCTTTCATAATATCAAACATTACACTTTCAATATCTTCCGGAGTCCAATGGAAGTTATTAAGAACACTATACGCTCCCTGATTATCCTCTTTTAATCCTTTACGTGCAAATGTACCAATATATTCTTCGGCTCCGTATATGCCTTTAGGATCGTCTAAATATTTTAAATCAAAAGCGTTAAATTTCCAGTGTGGAGACCAACCTGTAACGATGATTTCTTCATTTTTCGCAATAGCTTGAGTAAGGGCTGCTGTCATTGCACCTGCTGATGAGGTAACTACATTCCAACCTTCAAGGTTACTATATTCTTTATAAGCATTTTCCGTTGTAGCTGTCATATTTGCTCCTGGATCAATACCAGTTATCGTTTTACCAGCTTCATCTGTTAAATCTGCGATAGAATTTACATCCATATAACTAGGGACAACTAAGCCAATTTTTGCACCTTCAAGGTTTTTACCTAAATCTACTATTCTATCTTTGTACTTTTCAACTTGTGGGGCATGTGTTTGTGGTAACCAGGCTGACACCATACCATCAACTTCTCCTTTTGCAAGAGCTTCCCACATAATTCCGTTATCTAGTGGTGTTAGTGTTACATCATACCCTAAATCCTCTAGAACTTGTCCTACTACGTTTGTTGAGGCAATTTCAGTATCCCATTCAACATAGGCTAAGTTCACGTCCTTTTTTTCTTTGTTTTTCGTGCCTTCATCATCTGAGCTACAAGCAGTTAATACGAACATTAATGCTAAAGCCAATCCTATCTTTAATAATTTACCGACTTTCATAAAATCTCCCTCTCTTTATTATAGGATGAGATATATCTAAATATTAACAAGTAACAACTTAAAGTTATCAAAAGGTTGTTACTTTTGTCAAATCGGCTTCAATAGAAAAATTGTTTAAACTCTCATTGTGAAGGGGGGAAATTATCCAAATCTACCTCGAATCTATGGAAAATGCGGAAATATATTAGGTTGCTTTACAGGTGAATTCAGATGAGTAAAGCGAGTATTTAATGTTTATTGCTATGGTTGATACATTTCGAGGTTACTAAAGTAAATAAAATATCATTGGGCTTTAGTTAGTGAAAGGCCCAAATGGCGCTGATTCTGACGAAACTTAATATTGCAACAAAAAAGATTATCAAAATTTGCTCGAAAACTAACAAATTTTGATTTTATCAATTTTATAATTAGTGATAGTTGAGTAAAATCTCATATGTGTAGTTTCAAAAGATATAACGCTATGCGATAAATGATTGGAAGCAGTTTCATCGTTACTTTTGATTCAAACGACAGCAGTAAAATTCCGATACCAACAAATGCTCATAAAACACGTGCCCAAATGGCAAAAATGATGTTGCTCGCATTTGGTGTAACGCCAGGAAGTTAGTAGAGATTAGAAATCAAGACATTGCATTAGGCGATGTAAACGATACTTTTTTGACCAAACGAAAACGTAACACGCGCACGGATTTACAGTGTTTATGTACAAAGCACTTGGTTTGTAAGTATTACCATGATGGGAGATGTATCATAATTTGATACATCTCTTTTCTGTTTGACAACGTGTTCAATTCTATATTTAACCTTGAAAGTCTATGGACGAAATTTCAGGAAAAAGCGTAAAGAAACACCCCCTTTCACGATAGAAATCCAATAGATGAGCTCAAAAAATGAAGTCTTAAGATGAAAAACTAGAATTGAAACACCCCAAAAGATAGATGTTTTGAATGGAAATATAGGATTATCAAGTTTTGCTTGAAATCGAACAAAAAGTGATTTTGTTTGTTGTAAAATGCTTGTTATAGTGTAAATAACCTTGAAAACATGAGGCTATATTCACAGTTTCCCAAAATGAGTGAATATGATGAAAATAAGCTGTAATTGTTGTTTAAAAGAGTATTAATGAAGTGTTTATTGGCAATATGTAGTAACTATAGTAGTTATAAAGTATCGAGAATATTGCTTTTTAATGTTTAGTGTCTTAAAAAACGGGGAATAGAATGTATTGATAAAAGATATATAAGTTAATCTAATACAAACTGTTAGTATGACACAGCTGGGTTTTACTGGTGGAAGACATTGAGGTGTTTTTATGTATAATTTTTTGGATCGTTCATCTTTACAAAAGGTGAATATTCTACATCATATTTATAAAGAACATAGGCTATATTCAAGTTTAGAGTTATCTCAAATGATGGATTTGTCTGAAAGAACAATTTTGAAAATAGTAGATGAAATAGCTATTG
This sequence comes from Lysinibacillus sp. NPDC056185, assembly GCF_047737915.1. Lineage (NCBI taxonomy): Bacteria > Bacillati > Bacillota > Bacilli > Caryophanales > Bacillaceae > Lysinibacillus > Lysinibacillus sp. NPDC056185. Next base: position 61,489 of record NZ_JBLLLQ010000021.1, on the reverse strand, counting down.
ATTTAGAATTTATTACAAAATCTGCTGTTATCCAAAAAGAAGAGCTTAAGTGTTTTCAATTAATTTATAAAGATAATTTTTCTATGAAGACTATAGAAAGATATTATTTACAAAACTCATTAACATATAAAGCTTTTGATGAGATGTTTTACAATAAATTTTTTGATATTAACATGTTTGTTTTGGATAATTTCACAAGCCCTGCATCCGTGTATCGACGAATAAAAAAAGTTAAGCCTTTGTTAGATCAATTTCACTTGAAGTATACATCTTATGCGGAAGTCAGTCTTGAAGGGACAGAAAAGCAATTTCGTTATTTTTATTTCTTGTTCTACTGGAATTCGTGTTGGGGAGAGGAATGGCCATTTGCTCTAGTTTCTAGAGAAGAAATACTAGAATTAGTGGAGGAAGTAGACATCGCCTATTCCGAACAACTTTTATATTGGCTCGCCATTTGCTTATCACGCGCAAAACTAGGTTGCTTAATTGAATATCATCCAATGTATGCAAACTTTACGAAACATCATTATAACTATGAGTCATTATCGGAAAAAATCAAGTATATATTTAGAGAATGTACTGATTTATCAGATGAAGAAATTGAATTAGAAACAATGTTTTCATTTTCCATCATTAGTTGCATGCGTCATTATCAAAAAAAAGATAGTGCAGTAAGTTTATTGATGAACTTTGCACAGCATCATAATCAAGAATTATTTATACAAGCGACTATATATTGGATGGAGATATTCATGGAGCATTTTTCAGTTACTTTAGATTTAGAAGAATATGGGGCACTCTTTGTAAACTTACTGCATCTTCATTATGGTATTTTATCTTTTTCTGGTCCAGCTAATTTATTTAAAGAAGATCTTTATAAAAAGCGATTAGAAATGCATGAAACGGCTCAAATAGAAATCATGAATCAGTTTTATAATCGACTATTGGAAAATAAGTCTTTCGCCATCGTATTTAAACGCAAAGAAATATTAATTGGTCGATATCATAAATTACTCAAACAAACAATTGATTTTGTAGATAGAGACAAGATCAAATTAAAAATATTTTCAATGATAAATGACGTTCCTTATCTATTCAGTCAAATAAAACGTGTTTTTATTCATGTAGAATTATGTGCTGAAGATGAAGAGGCGGATTTAATTATAACAGATCGCTTATATTTAAATATTAACAAAGACATAGAAGATATATTTGTTTGGAATTCAGTTCCGGACAGAGAAGACTATGATAGATTAGCAAGAAATCTACAGGAAATCTATTTCGATAAATACCAACAGCCAAATAAGCTATTATTGAAAACTTTATTAAGTGAAGTTTAAAGAAATTAATCGATATTTTGGGGATGGGGGTTATTCATGTTTTGGAAAAGTAAAGAGAAAGAGATAGGTAACGGCCATTTATTACTCGACAGTAATATAAAAATGAATATTCAATATGGCAGTGATATAGAGAAACAAATAAAAATGATTAATTTTTCAATGGCAGAGTTACAAGTAATAAAAAACTTGCAGCCATTTATTAAAGAAGAAATAGATGACATTGTTGATCGTTTTTACAGGAATCTCAGCTTGGAAGAATCACTACAAACACTAATAAATAAAAATAGTTCAGTAGATGCTTTAAAGAGAACTTTAAAATCACATATTTTAGAAATGTTTTCAGGAATAATTGATGATGAATATTTTTTAAAAAGGGCTAGAATAGCACAAATGCATGTGAAAATTGGTCTACAGACAAAATGGTATTTATGTGCTTTTCAAAATTTGTTTATAACAATTATGGAGATTACCGAAAAGAATCTTTCTGAAAAGGAGCTTTATTCTACTAGTGTAAAGGCACTCTCAAAATTATTTAACTTAGAACAACAAGTCGTTCTTGAAGAATACGATAAAGAGATAAGTAGAATTAAAGAAAAGTTAGACGAACAGGCAGAAAAAACTAAAATTCAAGTGATGAATTCAACTGAAAATTTAGCAGCAATTTCAGAGCAAACTAATGCAGCATTCCAGGAATTACATATTCATTGCACAGAAATGGTAGAAAACGTGAATGCCGGAAAAGAGTTATCTGCGTTAGCAGAGGAGAGAGCGGAACATGGGAAGTTTCAAATAAATGAACAGGATCGTAATATGAGGAATGTTCATGAGGCAGTTCAAATAATCTCCAATGATATAGAAGACTTGTTAAAGATAACAAAGGAAGTTCAAGGCATTATTGATATTGTAACGAAAATAGCGGATCAAACTAATTTATTATCTTTAAACGCAGCAATTGAAGCTGCAAGGGCAGGTGAACATGGAAGAGGATTTGCAGTTGTAGCAGACGAAGTTAAAAAATTATCAGAAGTAACAAAAAAATCAGTCTCGAATGTAGCTCATTTAATTTTATCTACTGTATCTAAGGTAGAAAAGTTAGCTGCCTCACTTGACTTGATTAATCAATCTGTTCAAGACGGAAAACAAACAATGGAGCAAACTGACATATATTTTGAGCAAATTTTACAATCTATGAAAGAAACACAAGAACATAATGAACATTCACAAGAAAAAATTGATATTTTCGCTAATGTTGTCAATGAGTTAGGTAAAGCATTTGAAGAAGTTGCATTGTCGGTTGACCGGCTTGCTAGTTTTGCTAATGAATTAAACAATTGATGAGGAGTTGTTTAAATGTGTAAAAATATACCAAATGAATTAACGTATTATTTAAAATTGGGTGATGCTGTTGTAATCGTTGATGAAGATCAATTAATTATCGATGTAAATCAACAATATGAAACGATCACCGGCTATAAAAGAGAATTTCTTATCGGATTACCGGTAGAGTGTTTAAAATCGAGTGTAACACCATTCGTTATGTATAAATCGTTAAACAGTACATTAAAAAAAGGACAACCATGGTCTGGGACAATGGTGAATGTCAACAAATCATTAGAGCTAAGGTACTCATTTATAACGATTACGCCAATTGAAATAAAAGAAATTGTTTATTATGTAGGAGTAATGCGCTTAGCGGAACAATTATTGATAGAAGAAGTGAAGCAGAACCAAATAGACAAAAAGGAGCTATTTAAGTTGTTAGCTCTATCAAGTGAAATGCGCGATGTAAGTATAGCAGAACACCTTTTAAATGTGCAAAAGTTATTAGAGGAATTCTTACTAAGCCTCTTTGAAGATAGAACATATAATTTATCGTTAGAGTATATTAATAAAGTTATAGAATACAGCGTTTTACATGATATTGGAAAAACAAGTATACCAGAATCGATACTGTATAAAACTGGGCCACTAACAGTCTATGAAAAGAAAATTATGAAGATGCATCCTCTTATGGGGGTGGATGTATTGAATAAACTATCTGATGAAATGAACAATAAAGTTTTTAATGACAAAAAAATAGCTGAAAATATTATTAAATATCATCATGAGAATTGGGATGGAACAGGATATCCAATGGGTTTAAAAGGAGAAGAAATTCCTTTTGAGGCGAGAGTCATCTCAATAGTAGATGTATACGACGCTTTAATAAGTAATAGAGCTTATAAAAAAGCTTGGACAATAGAAGAAGCTCTTTCTTATTTAAAAGAACAGAAGGGTATTAAGTTTGATCCTAATTTAGTAGAAGTGTTTGTCGAAAAAGTTATTCATAAAAATAGTATTTTTCTATAAGTCCAAAACTTTGAGTTATAGGGGAAACTACAATATTTAATTTCCATAATTAATCTATATTGTAAAAAAGATGTCATTACCATAACGTGTGGGATTGATTCCCGGGCGCTAGGGGCGTCCGATGAGCTGCTTGGGGCAACAAATGTTTTCTGTGCGAAAGCGAAGCGGCAGCAACAAATGTTTTCTGTGCGAAAGCGAAGCGGCAGCAACAAATGTTTTCTGTGCGAAAGCGGAGCGGCAGCAACAAAAGTTTTCTGTGCGAAAGTGTAGTGCTAACGTAGCGGTAGCAACAGGATGTAGGTCACGAAGGCGTTTATCAGAGGACATGATGGTTTAACCTTCGTTCTCCTCCCCCCCAAGGAGTCGTCCAGTCTTCACTCCAATCAACTTATTTATGGCACGTTTAAACAATTGTTATCCACAACTTTTGGTGATGAGCCAAAATAATAATAAATATAACGGAGGATCATATGAAGTTTTTTAAAAATTCATCATTGGTTGGGAAATTCGGAATATTGAACACTGTTATGTTGATTGCAATTGTCATCATAGGGTTTACTGGAATCTATGGCGTTAAAGAAATGAATGATAATGCAAAGCATATTTATGAAGAAAATTTAACATCTGTCTATTTATTAAGCAAGCTTTCAATTAACCAGCAAAAAATAACTAATTTAAAGTTCAAAATTTTTTATAATTCACAAGATAACGACGAAAAAATGGAATATTACGAAAAAATAGCTGCTTTAGAAGAAGAAAATAGTCGCACATTTCAAGATTTAAAAAATACAAAAATGAGTAGCGAGGAAGAAAAGTTAAGTAAGAATTTAGAACAAGTACTTGAAAGTTATAAAGGTACATTAGAATCCATTTTTCAACAAGTTATCTCTGATGCAGATATAGAAGATGCTGATTCATTACTAACACCTCTATTAGAAATAGAGAAGCAAAGAGATGCTCTTATGGAACAAATAGAAAAAATTAATATTAAAAGTGCTGAAATAAAAAGCGAAGAAAATAATACAGCATATTCTAAAACTCTTTATAGAAACATCGTTATTATGGCTATTGTTTTAATATTTAGTGTAAGTTTCTTAATTTATTTAAGCAGATATGTTAAAAAGGCAATCTCCAATATTAAGGATGTTATATCTGCACTTGAAAATGGTGATTTATCACAACATGCCCCGGTGATATTTTCTGATGACCTTGGGAAAATTACTGAAGGGTTGAACAATTCTGTTTCGCATATTCAGGAACTTGTTTCTAGTGTTAGTAGCACATCAGCACAAATGAGTATTTTAAGCGAAGATTTAACTGCAACTATTGAGGAAATTACTGCTTCAATGGATGAAATTGATACAACTACAAAGGATGTTGCTATGGGTAGTACTACACTAGGTGCAACAACCGAGCAATTAAATGCTACTGCAATTGAGGTACTAGATAGTGCGGAAAAATTAAATGAGAAAACAGAATATAGTCTTGGTTTCTCGCAAAAAGTAAAAGAGAGAGCAATTGATATTAAGGAAACAGCTGTTCAAGCATACAGTACAGCTCGTAATCTATATGATGAAAAACAAAGGTTAGTTTTAGAGGCAATTCAAGCCGGAAAAATCGTATCCGAAGTAAAAGTAATGTCTGACACAATAGCAGATATTGCAGATCAAACCAATTTATTAGCATTAAATGCAGCTATTGAGGCTGCGAGAGCAGGGGAGCAGGGTAAAGGTTTTGCTGTTGTAGCTGATGAAGTACGGAAATTAGCTGAACAATCATCTGAGACTGTTCAAAAAATACAAACTGTTACTAGTGAAGTAGAAGAAGCATTTACGAATGTGTCTATTAATGCGCAAGAGCTTTTACACTTTATAGATAATAAAGTAACACCTGATTATGAGCTTTTCCAAAACAGTGGAATTCAATATGAAGAAGATGCTATGTACTTTAATAAATTAATAACTGAAGTGACAACATTTGTTGGAACGATGAAATATTCTATGCTAGAAATACAAAATGCAATTGAAAATGTATCAAATGTCGCAATAGAGTCATCTGATCAGTCGAATGATATAGCAAAGAGTATTTCAGAAACTTTACAAGCAATACAGCATGTAGCAGAGTCATCCGTTGAAACCGCAAATATTGCTGAAAAGATTTCCAAACAATTGAATAAGTTCAAACTATAGGATAACAGTACCCGCGGGTAAAAGACGAAAAAACGTAAGTAATATCAAGTCTTCCGCGGGTTAAAAGTGTTAAAGCATGTGAAATAGTCATTGTATCAATGGCAATCCTAATTTCTCAGCAATTAACTCTGTTCAAAACATAGATGAACAAAAATTTTATTCCTTCATATCCTATGTGAGAATGGATTTTACGTTATTGAGGAGGAAAAAAATGCATTGGATAGCCATCATTCTTATTGGGATAGCTGCCAACTTAGATAATTTAGGAATTGGTCTCGCCTATGGTATTAAGCGAGTGAAAATACCCATATTATCCAATGCGGTTATTGCCCTTATTTCAATGATCGTCACTTACGCAGCAGTAACAGCTGGAAGTGTAGTTATTAATTATATCTCTCCAGATTTCGCAAATTTAATAGGAAGTCTTTTACTTTGTGCCATTGGGATATGGACGTTATTATCTAGTCGCTTTTCTAAACAAGGAATATTGGGAAACCCGGAAGTATTTGATGAGGATAAAAATTATATAATTTCAATTCGAGAAGCAATGACGCTCGGCTTTGTCTTATCAGCCAACTGTTTAGCTGGAGGAATAGCGCTTGGAGCCAATGGTATTTCTGCAATCTGGACAGTTATTTCTATCGGTTTTTTTTCGTTCATCACAGTAGGCGCTGGTGTTCATTTTGGAGTCTTACTTACCAAGACTTTTATTGGAAAACACTCAACCGCTATTTCTGGTTGGTTGCTTATACTTATAGGGGTCATTGAAATAATTTCTTAAATTCAGTAGATGTCTAGTTGAGATGAATAAATAGAAAGAGGCTATTCTATATAATAGGAAATATCACATGTTTTTTTCGTGATATTTTCTTTTTTTGAGGCAATTTTGACATGTTGAGGACAAATTTGATTTTGTTATTGACATACACTGGCAATAACGATTATTCTTGGTAACAGAAGTATAATTGAGAATGATTTTCGTTTTCAATAAAATACTTTCAATTATGTTTTCATAGGAGGCGTACAACACATGAAGAAATTGATGATGCTCGTTATGCTTATAACTTTGCTTGTATTTAACATTGCGCTACCGCAAGCATCGGCTCAACTAGCTGACGGCACTCATTCGATAAAATATCAGGTCAATAAACCAGAGAACAACTCTGTATCCATTGCAAACGATTATTTTATAAAACCAGCAAAGGTCACATTGAAGAATGGGACAGCTACTGTTCAAATTACATTAAAAAATAGTGCATGGATCACAAAGTTCCAACCACCAGGTGGAGCAACTGTAGTAAGTGAAGATAAAGCAGCTGATACTCGTACTGTACAATTTACTGTTAAAGATTTAACGAAACCAGTTGTGACTTCTATGAAAATTGATATTGACGATATTAATTATCATCACGAATACAGCGTTTCACTAGTATTTGATGCAACATCTGTAGGAAGCACAACCATAACGGAAGCATCTGATTCGAAAACTACTAATGCTCCAGCAAATTCTTCTGAAAGTCATGTGCCAAATCCACAAACAAGTGATACGACTCCATATTTATTAATTGGAGCATTAGTTGGATCAGCATTTTTACTTTATAGAAAAAAACTACAAACAAAAACGGAGGGTCAATAATGGCTAAAAAACGACAATCACGCGCAACAAAAATAGTACTAGCTTCATTGCTAGTAGCATCACTTTCAGCACCATCATTTGCGTCTGCAAAGGCTGAAGTAACGACTACAAATACTGAACTAAAAGTAGAGGCTGTTAAATCAGAGAATACTAGCACTATTGTTGATTTCCAAATTTTTAAGCCTGGTACGACAGAACCACAACCTGCAATTAGCTCTCATCTTGTAACCCAAGGAACAATCGTTGAGAAGGATGGAAAATTTGAGGCGAAACTAACGGTAACAGCAAAATCTGCCCCAATGATTGCAGGCTTACAAACAAAGCAAGGTGATAAGTTTGTAGATGCTACTGAAGTGAAAAATACAGATGGAACAATTACATACAGTTTCCCAGTTGTAGCTGGTGAAGTATTACAAGCAAAAATTCACGTTGCCGTAGCTTCAGCTAATATGGATAAGTGGTATGATTTTGATTTAAAAGCAGTTGAAAATAAGGAAGTAACTACTACAGAGGAAAATGGTAAATCTGAGGAGGTTAAAGAAGAAGTTAAAGTAAATGAAGTAGCTGTCACGGTTTACAAAAACGGTACTTCTGAAGAATCTATGATGAAGCAATATATTAACCCAAAAGTAGACGTATCAGTAGTAAATGGTAAAAACATAGTTACTATGACATTTCCTCAAGGTCAATATGTTAAAGGATTCTCAGTAGAGGGAAAAGAAGCAACTTTAGTAAGTAAAGACGATGCAACAAATATAAGTAAGTATTCATTTGAAGTGGCAGACTTAAAAAAACTTGTGAATGCCCAACTGCATATTGTTGTGAATGAGCCGGACAAAGGCGTGAGCTATGACTCGAACCACCAAGTGCAATTTAGTTTTGCTGTGGAAGGCGCAGTGAGACCAGTGGTGAATCCATTTAAAGATATTAGCAATGATGCTAATAAAGAAGCAATCTTAGCATTATACAGTAAGGGAATTGTTAAGGGGCAAGATAATTTTAAACCATATGACAATATTACACGCTCTCAATTTGCGTTAATGATTGCACGTTCATTAAATTTATCTACTACAACAGATGCTGGATTTAAAGATACAGCGAAACTTGACACAGAACGTGTACAAGCAATCAATGCTTTAGCTAATGCTGGAATTGTTGTGAAAGCAGAGAACTTTAATCCAAATGGAACACTTACTCGACAACAAGCTGCAGTGATGATTTATCGTGCAGTAGCACATGTTGCAGGAAAAGAAATGAACTATGGTGATCCAAGCTTATCTTATTATGCAGATGGTGCAACTGTCACAAGTGAAGAAGCTAAAAAAGCCTTTGCGTTTCTATACGCAGGTAAAATCATGACTGGATCTGTAAATGCTGAAGGTAAAACTGTTATTAATGCAAGTAGCCCATTGAAACGCACACAAATGGCAAAAATTTTAAATGGTTCATTACAATACATGAATAAATAGCGCGGTTACAGCAACTTCCTTTCTCGCTTATTTGAGGAAGGAAGTTACTGTTATGTTAACTTCTTTCAGCAAGTGTTTTATGTAATGAAAGTGAAACGGCAGTTACAAGTGTTTTATGTAACGAAAGCGAAGCGACAGGTACAGTAGTCTCCCACCTCTATGATGGTGAGATGAATGCGGTTTTAAGTCACTTTTCAGCGGTTGTCCATACATCCACTGAACTTATGCCGAGGCATAATTGATAGATATTGGAGGGATTTAAACATTGAATAGAAAAATATTTCGAGGATTCATTTTCAGTACTATCTTACTGATGTTTTTTTCTCCATGTTTTTCGTTTAAGGCAAAAGCTGAAGAATCTGTATTAGTAAATGGGAGCTATCAAGTTGAACTAAGTTTTTCATCTCTAGATGGAGCAAAAGACAATATTTTTAGCGAATTGGCGACAGTTGATGTAAAGAACGGTCAGTATAAATTAAATTTAGCTATAAATAAGCCATTGAGTATAAGAGATATACATATCGAACAGTTGGAAAATGAGCTTTCGTTAAACATTCAGACTGAAAATTTAGTTCAATTTGATGTCAAGGATTTACAACAGCCTATTATCATTAAAGGCGAGATGGCACTTCCATCCTCTGAGGAATATTTCTTTTTTTTACAGGAGATTCAATTACAGTTAACAACCCTTTCAACAATTGTGCCAAAGGATGAGGAAGCTATTCCAGAAAGTGAAACCAAAGAATCTACTTCAGAAGAAACCTATGATAAGGAATGGTCATTAAATTACATATTGTTAGTAGATGGAAATGACGAACAATCTATTATGAATACATATGTAAATCCTGTTGCAAAAATAAAAGAAAAAAACGGCAAATATTATGCCCATATGACAATTTTAAAATCTATGTGGATAACAGGCTTAACCGTAGATCAACAAGGAAAACAGGTAGAGCCAAAGCTTATTTCACTTGAAGACGATGTCCGAATTGTCGAATTTGAAATTCACAATTTCGAACAGCCAATACGAATGTGGGTGAAGGTAGATATTCCTGAGATTTCGTATCATCATCAATATTTTGTAAATCTAAAATTTGATCAACAGCAGGTAGCAAAGTTTTTAAATACGCCTGCTGTGACAGCACCGGCTAAGCAAGTAACGAGTGAAAAGCCTTCCGTTATTGTTAAAGAAGAAGTGAAAAAGGCACCAGTGGTAGCACAACATGAGACGGTGGTAAAACCAACTCAGCTGACACGGCCAATTCCATCATTTCAGACTACTTTAACTGTGCCAAAGGAGGAACCGTTAGCATTTGATCGTACACTTGACGCGTCTATTGAGGATGCTGTTAAAGATGAAGCCAAGAAATCTGATGTTAAAGAGGAAACTACTGAAAAAGTGGTGAAGAATACTAAAGTCGATCAGCAGCTTGCTCAGCTGAATATCATAAAGATAGTTTTGCTTGTAGTAATCTGTCTTTTGTCGGGCTGGTTGCTCGTTCGTCGTATCAGAAATTCTAAAAAAGATGTGACTGAATAAGTAGGAGATGACTTTATGCAAAAGAATTGGAAATGTTGGTTGCTTATAATGGTGCTTATGTCATTACTTTTAGTAGTTGCTGGCTGTAATAATGGAGATAAGCGAGAAGAAACAGAGACATCTACTGAAAAGCAATCAGTTAAAACAGCTGAAGAGAATGAACATCGTATTATTGCAGGTACAGTTGTTATTGCAGAAATTTTAGATAAGCTTGATTTAGATGCTATAGCAGTACCTGAAACAGAAAAAACATTAGCAAAACGCTTTGATGGTCTCCCTACTATCGGTAATGCAATGGAGCCGGATATGGAGATTGTTAAATCATTAAATCCAACAGATGTGTTATCGGTGTCAACGTTAGAATATGACTTACAGGATAAATTTGAGCAGTTAAAAATTCCAGTTGATTTTTTAAACTTTCAAAGTGTAGATGCTATGCTTTCCGAAATTAGAACTCTCGGTGAACGTTATGATCGCGAAGCACAAGCCGAGGAGTTAGTGAATGGCCTGCAAAAAAATATTGATGCTGTACAAACAGTTGCTGGTAACAAAAAGGGACCTCGTGTACTAATTTTACTTGGCATTCCAGGTAGTTATTTAGTTGCAACTGAAAACTCCTATGCAGGTGATCTTGTGAAACGGGCAGGCGGTATTAATGTAATGGAAGGGCAGGATGCTGAATATTTGGCTTCAAATACTGAGTATCTGCACAACAGCGATCCTGATATAATTTTACGTTTATCACACGGTATGCCAGATGAAGTTGTAAAAATGTTTGACGAGGAATTTAAAACGAATGATATTTGGAAACATTTTGACGCAGTAAAAAACGGTAAAGTGTATGATTTAGAGGAAGAGTTGTTCGGTACTACAGCGTCTTTAAAAGTGCCACAGGCTTTAGGACAGCTAATGGAAATCTTTTATCGTGAATAGTCATTAGAAAGTGTCGCTCATATCGCAAGCATAGTCTTGCTATAGAGCGATCTTCTATTTAGTAGGGGATCACTTTGGGAGTGAATTGTACAAATAACATGACGGAATTTGAAAAGAAAAAGGAAGTCTAATATGACAAAAAAAATTATAAGCTTTTCAATTGTAATTGTATTATTACTAGTTTCAACAGTTTATGCAGCAACAACAGGTAGCATTAAAATGGGGTTCTTTGAATTTATTGGTGCATTATTTGATAAAGAAAATAGTCAAATGGATGCTATCCGCGATTTGAGATTTCCAAGGATCATTGTTGCGCTATTTGCTGGTGCAGCACTTTCTGTTTCAGGGGTCCTGTTACAATCTGTGATGCGTAACCCGTTAGCGGATGCAGGTGTTATTGGTATATCTTCAGGAGCGGCATTTGTACAGCTCTTAATTATTTCTTTCTTTCCAACATTATTTTTTATGACACCTGTATTAGCATTTATAGGTGGAGCATTTGCCTGCGCACTCGTCTTTGCGTTGTCATGGAAGTCAGGCTTAAGTCCATTGAAGCTTATTTTAGTCGGAATTGCTATTAATGCAATATTCACTGGGTTAACAGAGGCTTTCATTAGTTTAGGTGGCTCATTGAATACTTCAGCTACCAGCGTTGTAGGTTCAAACTTAACGATGCGTACATGGAAGGATGTATCAACAATCGTTACTTATGGTACTGTCGGATTAATAGCTGCCTTTGCGTTATATAGCTGGTGTAATCTCCTAGTATTACAAGATAAAACAGCGAAAAGCCTAGGCTTTCATGTAGCTCGTGCTCGTCTATTAATAGCTGCTGTTGCGGTATTATTATCGGCTGTTTCTGTTGTCGTAGCAGGGGTTATTTCGTTCGTTGGTCTGTTAGTGCCACATATTTCTCGTCGTTTAGTTGGGCACGATCATAAGGTACTCATACCTTTTACAGCTTTAGCTGGAGCATTATTAATATTAGTGGCAGATACGATTGGTCGCACAATTGCTACACCGATTGAAATACCAGCTTCAACCATTATGGCGATTATCGGTGGACCATTCTTAATATTCCTATTACGAAAAGAGTGAGGAGACATGGAAATACAAGATATTATCGTATCGCATGATAATACTCGAAATCATTTAGATGGAGTATCGACAATAATTCAAAAGGGCAAAATCACAACGATTATTGGTCCAAACGGCTGTGGAAAATCAACATTATTAAGTGTTATGTCCCGTAACAATAGGCCGATTTCGGGGAATGTATCATTAGAAAACAAGGATTTGGTGCACTACAAGCCAAAAGAGTTTGCAAAAAAACTAGCAATTGTCTACCAACAAAATGATGTACCAAAGGATTTAACAATAGAAAAATTGGTGAGCTTTGGACGTTTACCGCATCATACAATGCTAAAAAGAAATGAAGAAGAAGATACCAAAGCTATTGAATGGGCACTTGCTTGTACGAATTTACTAGAAAAACGAGATACCGATTTAGAAGCTTTATCAGGTGGGGAACGTCAGCGAGTGTGGATTGCTATGGCTTTAGCCCAACAATCTGAAATTTTATGTTTGGATGAGCCGACAACGTATTTGGATATTTATTACCAAATCGAGTTATTGGAACTTGTAAAATCATTAAATGAGGAGCATGGCTTAACAATCGTTATGGTGCTTCACGATATAAATCAAGCGATTCGCTATAGCGATCAGATCATTTTGATGAAAGCAGGACAAATAATAGCTGAGGGAGCACCACGTGACGTCATTACTAGGGAAGTTATTAAAGAAGTCTATGGAGTAGAAGCAGTTTTTAATGAGGATGAGCTGCTTGGATTTTACATGGTCCCTCTTGGAATATAAATAGGTGATATGATGAAAAAATGGACATCTAAGTTTTTAACATTTATATATTTAGCTATATTCTTATACTCAGGATTTTCATTAGCCAAATACTTATACACGTACTATGAGACTTCAAAATCACTGGAAGAAGTACAAACAATTTATCAATCAACATTGGCTACCCTTGAAGATGAAGCTGTGGAAACCTCATCAACGCCTTTTACGATCCGTCCACAATTCAAAGATTTAATAACTGTCAATAACAATATTGTTGGATGGATTTCTACAGACGGAACAAAGCTCAATAATCCAATACTGCAAGCTGAAAATAACGATTTTTATTTGAATCATAATTTTAAAGATCGAGAAAGCCGTGCGGGCAGTGTATTTATGGATTATCGTAATGATGTGCAGGATATAAACCGAAATACTATTTTGTACGGCCATGCCATGAAGAATAGTACGATGTTTGGGAGTCTTAAAAATTACTTAAATCAGCAATACGCAGATGAGCATCCTATCATTTATTTAGACACACTGTATGAAGGCTATGACGTTGAAGTCTTTGCTGCTTATGAAACTACAATTGATTTTTATTACATTGAAACAGAATTTAAGAGCAATGATGCTTTCCTAAAATTTTTGGACGAGATCCAAGCACGCTCTGCAATCGAAATGAATGTAGAGCTTGGACCAGAAGATAAAATTCTTACACTATCCACTTGTAAGGATTCTGTCATGAGTAACGACCATCGTTTTGTCGTCCAAGGTAAATTAGTGAAACGTTAATAAGATAGGCAGTATCCTATTTCATTGGAGAGCTTCTTTTTATATAGCCAAAAGTAGTTAGTGTATTTCTGTAGTCGAGAGAAATCAGTCGGGTAGCCTATAGAACTGCTAAAGTAGAACTCGCTACCTGTGAAGAAAACGCTTGGTATTATTGATTTTAAAAAAACTTATTAAAAATTACTTGACGCAATAAACTTATTAATATATAGTAAGTTACATAAAGTAATCAATTACTTTTCGTAACTGTCATTAACTAAGATGTACGCAAGAAGTAACTACAAATGTTTAACCCTTTAAATTTTAGGGGACATAATTAATGTAGTTACTTCATATTTTAAAATATATCTCGAATTCGAGATAAAAACAACCTAATTGGAGGAATTTAAAATGACAAAATGGAACATTGATTTAGGACACTCAGCAATTAATTTTCAAGTAAAACACATGATGGTATCAAAAGTAAAAGGTGTATTCGATACTTATTCAGCAGATATTGAAGCGGCAAATCTTGCAGATTTAACAACAGCAAACATTAGCTTTACAATTGATCCAGCTAGCATTAATACACGTAGTGAAGATCGTGATAATCACTTAAAAGCAGCAGATTTCTTCGATGCTGAAAAATATCCGACAATTACATTCAAGTCTACAAACATTGCAAAAAAATCAGATGATGAATATGCGGTTACAGGTGATTTAACAATTAAAGACGTAACGAAATCAGTAACGTTTGATACTGAATTTAATGGTAAAGGTACAAATCCATGGGGCCAAGAAGTTTATGGCTTTGAATCTACAACATCAATCAATCGTGAAGATTTTGGCTTAACTTGGAACGCTGCATTGGAAACTGGCGGTGTTCTAGTTGGGAAAGATATCAAAATTACAGTTGAATTGGAAGTAAACCCAGCTTAATTTTGTAAATGTGCTCGTTTTCATATCGAGCACATTTTTTTAAGTTAAAAAGTTGTTAAAAAATTCCACCTCAAATAAGTTGCTTGCATAATTTTAGTAATTACTGCATATAAAACATCATATTGTTTTTGGGGGCGATGGGATGAATGTATTAGTGACAGGTGGTTATGGTTTTATTGGTAGTGCAGTGGCGAGGCGTTTTTTTAAAGAGGGTGCAAATGTTTATATTATTGATAATTTAAGTACAGGTCATTTACGCAATGTCGACTTTGAGCATAAATCTTATCTATTGAATGTGGAAGATGAAGTTTGTGAGCATCTCTTTAAAGAAACATCATTTGATGTAGTCATCCATTGTGCAGCGCAAACGAGTGTTCAAAAATCGATGCAGGAGCCAGTGAAGGATGTTTTAACGAATATTGTAGGGCTTAGTCAGATGCTCTTCTTATCGTCAAAATATAAGATAAAGCATTTCGTTTTTGCCTCGTCAGCAGCTGTTTATGGAGATAGTCACTATCCACCGTTAGAAGAAACAGATGTTAGTGAGCCGATTTCGATGTATGGATTAAACAAAAGTATAGGTGAGACATACTGTGAAAAATGGCAAAAAGATTATCGTTTACCAACATTAATTTATAGATTTGCTAATGTATTCGGTCCAAGGCAATGTATGCAGGGGGAAGCGGCGGTTATTCCTAGCATGCTAAGAAGTAGTATTGAAGGAAAGCCCTTTACGATTTATGGAGATGGAGAGCAAACACGAGATTTCATATATGTAGATGACATTGCAGATGCTATTTACGCTGGTGTACAGGCTAGATTACAGGGCATTTATAACGTATCAACGAATGAGGCATGGTCGATTCATCAAGTTATTTTATTGTTACAGCATTTAAATCATCCTTTAGAAATTCAATATGCTCCTGCGAGAGAGGGAGATATTGAGCATTCATTTTTAAATAACGCTAAGTTGGCGAAGGCGATAGGATGGAGACCAAAAACTACTTTTGCGGAAGGCATAGAGCGTACATTGCAAGCATTTCAAAATGAAAAGATAGTGGGAATTTAATTAAATTGTAAAAGTATGTCCGTGTTGTCAAAATGTAAGTTTATCATTTAGCGACACAGATGAGATCCTGGAGAAGCGTAACGAAGGGATATCAACCCCAAGTTATAGTGATGAATTCATTATACCTTGAAGATTTATCGGAACAATTTTAGCTTTTATCAATATGGGCAAAATATGTAGATGGATATTTGACGATTTACCCTATTGTAAAGGGAAAATCGTCTTTTTATATTTTCGATTACGTATCATTCATCAGCAAATGCTCCGCATTATTGGTATTACGCGGAGTAATAGGTGTTTTTTTACGCCTATAGTATAATTAAAGGAATGTTGCGGAATTGAACGGAGGCTTACAAATGCTGGTAGATTTCAGAGTGAAAAATTGTTTAAGTTATAAGGATGAAACACTATTTTCGATGGTGGCGGGAAGCCGTATTCGAAAATTAAAGGATACACATACGATGAAATTTGACTCATTTCACCTTGTAAAAAGTGCCTTTATTTTCGGACCAAATGGAAGTGGAAAATCAAACTTATTCACTGCTATTAAAATTTTACGTTCTTTATTGTTTAACTTTGAAAATCTAAATAATGTTAAACAACTACGCTTGCCCTACCAGCCGTTTAAGTTAGGAAGTCAGCAGGAACAACCGACAGAATTTATGATTTCGTTATTACTAGATGGGGTACTGTACGATTATGAGGTACAGTATAATGCGTCACAGGTTCTTTATGAAAGTCTAACTAAAATGACAAAGTCTATGAAAGAGCAGCTTTTTAATAGACAATGGGATGGGACAGAATATTTGTATGAAACTGCCCACAGCACATCGCTAGAATTGACAAAATATACGCGTAATAATACAGCTTTCTTATCGGTATTAAATGTCTTTAATGATCCAGATGCTAGGAAAATATTTGATTGGTTTTTACATAAAATAATGTTTTTAGATGAAGCAAATCGGTTATCAAGTCATCCACTTATTCGTAAACTTGAAGAGGAGCCTTTTAAGAAAGAAGTTATAAAGTTACTAAAGATTGCAGACTTTTCTATTCAAGATGTAACGGCAAGACGCGTTGAACGAAGAGAGAAAAATACTATTGGCTATGACTTTGACACTCCAGAGGTTATTCAAGAGGTGGATATCGATTTGCACTATTTATCGTTCGATGAAGCAGGCGCGCCAATCGGAACAGAAACGATCAATTGGACCATGGATTCAAAGGGGACAGTCCGTATGCTGCATTTAGCATGTGCCATGGTCGATGCATACAATAAAGGGAAGACGATCTTTATAGATGAATTTGACACAGCATTTCATGTGTCCATCTGCGAATTTTTAATGGCCATTATGAACAGCAAGCGTAATGGTACGAATCAATTTGTTGTCACAAGTCATGAAATTGATTTATTAGATCAGCCACTACGTTCCGATCAAATATGGTTTGTGAATAAAAGCTTTAAAAATGAATCCGAGTTATACTCCTTATTTGATTTTACAGATTTACAGAAGAAACGTGGGGATATTTCCTATGCCAAGCGTTACTTAAAAGGAGAATTTGGAGCTACACCGGTTATTAATGAATATTTATCAGATCAATATTTAACTTCTTTCAGCGGGAATCCAAACACCCGCTGAAATAAAGGAACTCAGTCTAAGACGCCACGTCCTGTGACAATTTATCTGCAAAAACATCTGCCGGCCTAAGTACAAAGCCGATTCCGGAGGCAATTATGCTGAGGCAAAATTGATAGGAAATGGAGGTATCTGAACAGTGAGAGTGCGTCAACAAGGGAATCGAACACTGCGTAAAACCGTGTTAATTTATTGTGAAGGTGAAACCGAACGTATTTATTTTGAGCAAATGCGTATTTTAAAGCGCTCAAAAATGGTAAGTGTCAAAATAAAAAACGTCAAGCGTTCAGCAATTAAGCTAGCCCAGCATGCCTATCGAGATTCAAGCTATCAATATTTTGATGAGGTATGGATTGTTTTTGATAAGGATGATTTAACCGAAAAGCAATTAGAGGAAGTGAATGATTTTTGCGAGGAGAATAATATTCATATCGCCTATTCAAATGAAGCGTTCGAATTATGGCTACTGTTGCATTTTGAAGAAGTCGATATTTCCGAAAAGTATCCTCGAGCTGTATTAAATGACAAGATGGAGCAGCATCTTGGGGTAACACGTTATTTTCGTCATAAAGCGGATGAGTCAGTCATTGCACCTATCGCACTTCGACATGAGGTCGCTATTAAAAATTGCGCAGATATGATGGCACTTCGCAAGTCGGAAAGTCGTGACAATCCTTATTGCAACATACATGAAATGATAAAATACATATTTTAACTTCTTTCAGCAAAAAAGTCGTTCTTAGAGGATGTTAGCCTAAAATCATCGCATCCATGCGATAACGGCTAACTGACCTGCATCGGTGCTGCTGTCGCTGCGTTAGCACTACGCTTTCGCGCAAAAAACATCTGCAGGGCTAAGTACAAAGCCGATTCCGGACGCGTTGTTTATCTGCGCGAAAGCGAAGCGTCAGCTACAGTTATGCCGAGATATAATTGATTGCCATCAGCAGGTTTTCCGTCACTTAATGGAGGACCTACTGTTTTTATATCTCAAAAGATGGGGATAACAATTATTAAAAGTATGACATATATTAAGTTGATTGGAGTGGAACTTTTTCTATACGACGATTACAACTAAATTTATTTTATTCTCCACTCAAAAATGAAGATAAATAAATTTTTCGTATTTGGGAATAATATCTGAAGCCATGACAATTGAACAGTACATATGATACGCCCTTAAACCTATAAATGATTGAAAAGTGTATGTTGTATTCGTAATTTTTCCAGACGGTCTACCTTGCCTTTTCTTTCTAAACAGATTACAATGAAATTAAGTTAATATACTAGGTTTGAGCGATTGAGAGACCATTAAAAACATATGTACAGTTGTACATGTGCTTTTAATGGTCTCTTTTTTTCGCTTTAAATAAGGAGGAAATTCATTATGAGCACAGCTTCAGCAATACAACGTCAACAAACGATTGAAGAATTACAAAGTAAAGAATACGATTTATTGGTAATCGGTGGTGGGATTACAGGTTGTGGTATCGCACTTGATGCAATTGCTCGTGGACTATCTGTAGCGTTAGTTGAAATGCAAGACTTCGCAGCTGGTACTTCAAGTCGTTCGACAAAATTAGTGCACGGTGGACTTCGCTATTTAAAACAATTTGAAATAAAAGAGGTTGCAGATTTAGGAAAAGAGCGTGCGATCGTTTATGAAAATGGACCGCATGTAACAACTCCTGTTTGGATGCTACTACCATTTCATAAAGGTGGCACATTCGGTAAATTTTCAACGAATATTGGTTTACGTGTCTATGATTTTTTAGCAGGGGTTAAACGTTCTGAACGTCGATATATGTTAAATGCTACAAAAACAATGGAAAAAGAACCTTTAGTCAAAGGTGAGGATTTACGCGGCGGTGGTGTATATGTAGAATATCGTACAGATGATGCACGTCTGACAGTCGAAGTTGCCAAAGCTGCCATTGAAAAAGGTGCTACACTCATTAACTATACAAAGGCAGAAAACTTTTTATACAATGACCAAAAGAAAATTAATGGTATCGTAGCACAAGATTTAATTGCCCATAATACGTTTAATATTCGTGCAAAAAAAGTTGTGAATGCTGCAGGCCCATGGGTAGATGAGGTTCGTAATATTGAAGGGGAACAAAATGGTAAGCACTTAATTTTATCAAAAGGTGTGCACATCGTTTTTGATGAATCTAAATTCCCATTACGTCAAGCAGTCTATTTTGATACCCCTGATGGCCGTATGGTGTTTGCGATTCCTCGAAATGGGAAAACATATGTTGGAACGACAGATACATTTTACGAAGGCGATGCCAAGGAAATGAATATCCAACAAGAAGATCGTGATTATATAATGAAGGCAATTCATTACATGTTTCCAAAAGTTAACGTCACTGATGCAGATATCGAATCAAGCTGGGCAGGCGTTCGTCCATTAATTCATGAGGAAGGTAAAAATCCATCTGAAATTTCTCGTAAGGATGAAGTGTGGGAATCTGCTTCGGGACTTGTGACAATCGCTGGCGGTAAATTAACAGGTTATCGTAAAATGGCTGAAACGGTTTTAAATATGATTGCGCAAGATTTAGAACAACGATTTGGCATTGCATCAAAACCATGTTATACAAAGAATATTCATATTTCTGGTGGAGATGTTGGGGGCTCCCAAAACTTACAAGCCTTCGTGTCAAAACGAACAAAAATGGGTGTTGATATCGGATTATCAGAAGAGGAAGCAAAACATTTAGCACATCATTATGGTTCTAATGTGGATACTGTTTTTGAATATGCTAAAGAAGAACATCCTGTTTTACCACAAGGGCTATATGCTCAGCTACAGTACGGTATTCATCATGAAATGGTTGTTCATCCAAACGACTTTATGATTCGTCGTACAGCGTATATGTTCTTTAATATCGCCCTTGTAATACAATATAAAGAAGCGATATTAGATGAAATGGCAAAACAATTACAATGGTCTACTGAACAACGTACGCAATATGAAAAAGATTTAAATTTAGAAATAACAAGAGCTACAACTGCATTATAATAAAAAGGAAGGTCGTCTTAATGGCGGCCTGACTTTTTGAATAAAGGGGAAATCAAATGAATTTCAATGATCAACAAATTATTCCCGCAGCACGAACAGTAAAGCAATTTGATGAAATATTAAATAGTCGATTCGAATACATTGTTCTATTAGAAGTGCATATTAGTTTGCTCATGTCCATAAAACGAGAAGCAGATCGTAACGGTAAAAAATTAATTATTCATGCAGATTTAATTCATGGCTTAAAAACGGATAACTTTGCAGCAGATTTTTTATGTAATGATATCCGTCCAGCAGGTATAATTTCCACTCGATCTAATATGTTAATAAAAGCAAAATCTCGTGGGATTATTGCCATTCAGCGCGTCTTTTTAATTGATACGATTGCACTTGAAAAAAGCTTTTCAATGATTGAGTCAGCAAAGCCTGATTATATTGAATTATTACCAGGCATCATTCCTTCAATGATTTCAGAAGTACACCAGCGAACAAAAATTCCAGTTATTACAGGTGGACTAGTTCGCACTGTTGAAAGCATAGAGGAAGCGTTATCGGCTGGAGCAATAGCGATTACAACATCAAATAAGAATTTGTGGGAAAATTTCCAAAAATATCGTTGACTATGTATATTATTTTCTCTACAATGTACATAAGTTAAAAAGCGCGTGGTTAGGAAAAGGAACCCACATTTATTCATCTGCATTACAACATGCAGTTTGTTTAAGTGTGGGTTTATTTTTTTACTAAGTGCAATATTACAAAGGGGGGCTTTTTGTATGTCAACATTTACAGCTGAACTTGTCGGCACGATGATTCTTATTTTATTCGGTGGTGGCGTTGTTGCAGGTGTATCACTGCACAAATCGAAAGGTTTTGGCGGTGGATGGGTAGTGATTACATTCGCTTGGGGTCTAGGTGTGGCTATGGCTGCATATGCTGTTGGTGGTATTAGTGGGGCTCATTTAAATCCTGCTTTAACGATCGCGCTTGCTACAATCGGTAATTTCCCGTGGGAAGACGTACCTACTTACATTGCTGCACAATTGATTGGTGCATTTTTAGGTGGGGTACTCGTTTATTTTATGTATTTACCACATTGGAAAGGTACGAAAGATCCGGAAGCGAAACTGGCTGTATTTTCTACGATGCCTGCTATTAAACATCCATTATCAAATTTAATCTCAGAAATGATTGGTACATTTATACTTGTTTTAGGTATTCTAGCATTAGGAACAAATACAATTACGGATGGTTTAAATCCATTTCTAGTTGGTATGCTAATTGTAGTCATTGGGATGGCATTAGGGGGTCCTACTGGTTATGCAATTAACCCTGCACGTGACCTAGGTCCACGTATTGCTCACTTCTTCTTACCAATCCCAGGTAAACGTGACTCAGGGTGGTCATATGCATGGATTCCAGTTGTAGGTCCAATTATTGGTGGTACATTTGGTGCCCTATTTTTCCAACAAATTTTTGAAGGGGAAAATAGTATCGCATTTTGGGTATTTGCTATTATCGTAGTTATTATTTTTATCAGTGCTCAAATGACAGTGAACAATGTTAAAAGTGAAGAGTAAATCAATTATGCCTCGGCATAATTGTAGCTGTCGCTTCGCTTTCACACAGAAACAATGAGTCTGGAATCGGCTTTGTGCTTGCACAAAGAAGACGCTGAAAGAAATTAAAAAATTATTGGAGGTATGACCGATGTCAGAAAAAAAATATATTTTAGCTTTGGACCAAGGTACAACAAGCTCACGTGCTATTTTGTTTGATGAAAAAGGGAGCATTCTCCACGTTGCACAACAAGAATTCCCGCAATATTTCCCACAATCAGGATGGGTTGAACATCATGCAGAAGAAATTTGGTCTTCTATTCTTTCTTGTATCGCTACAGTGCTTTCTGCAAAAAATATTGAATCACATCAAATTGCTGGGATCGGTATTACAAACCAACGCGAAACTACTGTTGTTTGGGATAAACATTCGGGGAAACCAATTTATAATGCGATTGTCTGGCAATCACGTCAAACGAACGCTATTTGTGAGGAATTGAAAGAAAACGGTTACAATGATTTATTCCGTGATAAAACAGGTTTATTAATCGATGCATACTTCTCAGGTACAAAAGTAAAATGGATTTTAGACAATGTTGAAGGTGCTCGTGAAAAAGCAGAAGCAGGCGATTTATTATTCGGTACGATTGATACGTGGTTAATATGGAAGTTAACAGGTGGTAAAGTCCATGTAACAGATTATTCAAATGCTTCTCGTACGTTAATGTACAATATTTATGATTTAAAATGGGATGAAGAAATATTAGACATTTTAGGCGTTCCAGCTTCTATGCTTCCTGAGGTTCGTCCTTCTTCAGAAGTGTATGGATATACGGAGGAAGCGCTGTTCTTTGGTTCTGCTGTCCCAATTGCAGGGGCTGCGGGTGATCAACAAGCTGCTCTATTCGGTCAGGCTTGCTTTGAAGAAGGTATGGTTAAAAACACTTACGGTACGGGCTGCTTTATGTTGATGAATACTGGTGAAAAGGCAGTAAAATCAGAGAATGGTTTATTAACTACGCTTGCATGGGGCTTAAATGGTAAGGTTACTTACGCTTTAGAAGGAAGTATTTTCGTAGCTGGTTCTGCTATTCAATGGTTACGCGACGGCTTACGAATGTTCCGTTCTGCTTCAGAATCTGAGCAATATGCTGCGCGTGTAGAGTCGGCTGACGGCGTTTATGTAGTTCCTGCATTCGTTGGTCTAGGTACACCTTATTGGGATTCAGATGTACGAGGTGCAGTCTTCGGTTTAACGCGCGGTACTTCTAAAGAACATTTTGTACGTGCAACATTAGAATCGTTAGCGTATCAAACAAAAGACGTACTTGGTGCAATGGAAGCGGATGCCAATATTCCACTAACGAAATTACGTGTAGATGGTGGTGCAGTTGCAAACAATTTCTTAATGCAATTCCAATCAGATTTATTAAACGTTCCTGTTGATCGTCCGGTCATTAACGAAACAACAGCTTTGGGTGCTGCATATTTAGCGGGCTTAGCAGTTGGCTTCTGGAAATCACCAGATGAAATTAGTGAGTATTGGAATTTAGATCGCCAATTCACACCTAATATGGATGACTCACATCGTGAAGAAATCTATGCAGGCTGGAAAAAAGCTGTATCAGCTGCTCAAGCATTTAAATAATAGTAGTAACTAGTAAAGATAGCTAAATAGTGATGAAAAAAACCTTGATAGGCAAATTTGAAGCGGATCCGGTTGTTAGACAAAAATCTAACTGGGGTCACTTCAGTCGCCGATCAAGGTTTTGTTTTAGATAAACGATTTAGAGTTGCATTATGAAATGAATTTGGTTAGAGCCAGTTGTTCGCGATTTAACGATTACGGTAATTTTTTAGACTTATTATACCCAATGTCAGAAATGAAATCTCAGAAATATCCCACTTCCAATAGGTCCAATTTGAGATTTGAAAAAAGTCTGATACATTGCATAGATACATATAAGCAATATCGATGATCCTGACATAATTAAAAACCAAGGTTTCTTCATATCTCACCACGCAAACTTCGTTTTGGATAAATTAAATCTTTAAATTAGGCCGTTTTCTAAAAGAGTGTTGCTATTCAACTAACGGTGCAGTTTAGTTCAATAAGCAGTAATGGATTCTGTATATTTTAAATGGTAAAATTAATTAAAATTGGAACTGATGTTCATTTCGTTCGTCCTTATAGTAATTGTAGAAATTAAGGAGGCGGTAAACAATGCTCAGAAAAAAAGGGATATTATCAACATTATTTTCAGTAGTAGGACTTATTTGTGTAGCGTGTTTTTATTACTTTCAACTTAATACTGCTTGGCTATTCTTCGTTGGGGCTATTATGTTCGTCATAGGAATAATATTTAGTGTTCAGAGCTTTAAAAAAAGAGAAAAAGGATTTTGGAAGTATTCCCCTATGATTGTTTTTGGGATTTATGTCATTGGCGTTTCATTGTCAATCGTACTACTTGTGTTTATGGGCGAAACTTGAACTACTCACACTTATAGAAGTGGGAGTTTTCTGTCGGAAAATGATAAAAGGTTATATTATTTTTTTAATTTTCCTCTTAAACTAATGGGGTGCTTTAGTACGGGATTACCATGGTAATCCCCGAAAACGCTGTTTTTGGCTTGGTAGGAGATTCCTACGACCTTTACAAATATTTAGCTTTTATTTTCCAAAATAAGCAGCTATATTTGTTGTCGCTTCGCTCGAGTTTTAAATTAAAAAACAGGAAAGAATTGTTACCAAACGGCGCTTTGGGAACTAATGTTATACTTAAAAGTGTTTCGTGATATTAAAGTTGTTTAATTCATAAAGTCATTTGAAATTACAATGTATTAAGTTGTTCCGCAAACGGGTCATTTAACGGAGTAAGGATTATTTTACTCATGATCGAGATTGGAGAGGGCAGGTGGTTTAATTGTTTAAGGCAGCAGTATACTTGGTACACGGATTGATATTCATATTAGTAACTCTTATTGGTTTAGGCCCAGCATTTAGCGTTGCTGCACCAGACCTAGATCAAACTTATGGGGTTTGGGTTTCAATGATTGTGATTTTTAATATTCTTGTGTTGGTATCTGCTTTTGTACAGTTAAGGATAAAAAAAGTTTGGGTGTTTTTAATATCCACAATAGGCTTGATTGTTCTTTTTATTCTGACTATACAATACATATACCCTAACGTTTTGGATTTGTTTTAGAATGAATAAGGTAACAAATGTTTAATTAACGGGCCGCGATTGTTGAATATGTTTAACTTTTCTTTTTCAACTAATGGAGGATTTAGTGCAACCAGGATTTATAACGTATACATAACTAAACCTAATAACGTTTCTCCAAATGGAAGTTTGGGCACACATTAAAAAGTCATGAATGTTGTTAAATCAACGTTTTGGGCTTTTTGTATGAACATTAATTATGCAGCATTTTATGGAAAGGTATATAAACATAGCTACAATAAGACTTTTCAAAAATTTGCAGAAAATTCTACAGATATGCTATATGAATAAAAACGTGCATATATAGACAATATATAACGCTGTAAATCATTATTTTTTAATCGGTACTTCAATTTAAACTAACAAGAACTTTAGTTGAAGAAGCGTCGCTGTTCTTATTGAACTAACGGAGAAGGTTAGTTCAATAATGGGAGTTTTGTTTTTTTTTTTTTTTTGAAAAAAATGGAAATTCTATTACTTTTAAGCGTAATAAGGTAAAGGAATAGATTAGTTCAATTAAAATTTAGGAGGGGATGAAAATGAGTATCTTTAAAAAAAAGGATTTAAAAGGCATTTTATGGCTTTTCGTTATCGCTTTATTTGGAGTGTCTTTTATAACGTATACCTATAGTTATTTCAATACTAAAGAAATAAATTTACTCATCACTGGCTGTTATGAAAATGGTGGAGAAGTCATATTAGAAATTCGTAATAATCTCACAAGTAATTATTCTTTTGAGTGTAAGCCGAAATAGATTTAATTGTAAATATTCATAGTAACGGAGGAACTTAATTTAATTGAGTTCCTCCATTTCTTATTAAACTAACGGGTGCAAGAGTTAAACAAGATGTTGCTGCGGTAGCATCTTTTTTCTTATTGAGCTAACGGGGCAGGGTAGTTGAATAAGAAATCTGTTGACAATAATTACATTTTTAGATAAAGTATTGAAAAATTCTAAATATATCAAGCGTTGATGAGAAGTAATTAAGAGTTGATTATTTACAGAGAGCTCCTATTTTCTGAAAAGGAGTAATAGTGATAAATCTTAATAAAAAAGACTCTGAGTATCTTACCAATCTAATGAAAAATCAGGGATTGTGAGACGGGTTCAAAGATAGGATATGAACGTACCTGAAGAGGTTGATATGTTGACATATCAACAAACTGAGGTGGTACCACGAAGTTATAACTCTCGTCCTCAAGACGAATGTCTTGGGAGGGATAGTTTTTATATAATTTTTTAGTAATCAAAAATTTAAAAGGGGAAAATGAAATGCATAATCCTTTACTATTAGATATCCCAACACAATTAACAACGGAAAGATTAATTCTTCGTGCTCCAAATCATTCTGGAGATGGAAATATTGTTAACCAAGCAATTAGAGATTCCTTCACTGAATTAAAAGCGTGGATGCCCTTTGCTCAAGAAATTCCTAGTATTGAAGAAACAGAGATTAACCTAAGAAATGCTCATATCAACTTTTTAAAAAGAGAAAGCTTTCGTTTTCTTATCTTTCATAAAAATACTGATGAATTTATTGGAGCAACGAGCTTTCAGGGGATTGATTGGAATATTCCCAAATGTGAAATTGGATACTGGATTAATTCAACTTTTAGTGGCAATGGGTATATGACAGAAGCTATAAATGAGTTAATTAATTTCGGATTAAATCAAATCATATTTAGAAGAATTGAAATTAGGTGTGAATCAACAAATTATAAGAGTCGTTCCATCCCTGAAAAACTCGGATTTAAGTTAGAAGGAATACTAAGGAATGAGGATTTGTCAGCAGATGGATGTCGATTAACAGACACTTGCATTTATTCAATAATAAAATAACTTTGTGAATAAGTTCACTTAAACTATCGGGGGCATTACTTTAATTAGGAGTAGCCTTTTTCTTATTGTACTAACGGGGTAGGATAGTCGAAGAAGGAATTATCAATTCTTAGGAGAACTAATATATTTATTGGGAAAATTAGTAAGATTGTTTTTCGATTGTGCTAACGGAGCAAGTTAGTGAAAGAAGGACTTAGAATATTGTTGCGATATGGTCGCAAAGCAATGGGGGGAGTAGTATGTTTATAGTTAGAACAGCTATTTTATGGATTATTATATCAACTATCATTAATGCATATTTAATGACATTACCCATACCTGTTTTACGAAAAAGAGATTATCCGACTAACTTTCTAATTAAACGAAATAATAGGATAGATATACAAAACAAAAGGGAATGTGCAGCATTTTCAACATCATATGTGTTGCGTCATTTTGGAATGGAGGCCGATGGTGAAGAGTTATATACTAATTTCCCTAGTAAAATGAGATCAGGCAATGTATATCCAAAGGGAATCCGTACGGTGTTAAGAAAAAAGGGATTTAAAACAAGCTATTATAAAGGAAATGTAAATACATTAAAGTCCGAAGTTAGTAAAGGAACTCCCGTAATTGTTTTTATTAAAGTACATAAGAATCGTAATAATTTGCATTTTGTCCTGTCGTAGGGTATGACAAAGAGCATGTCTACCTTTCAGAATCATTAAGGCAACTGGTGAATTGTAATGATGATAACAATGGCTATAATCGAAAAGTTCCTATTGATGAATTTAAGAAATTGTGGAATGTAAAAAATATTAATATGCTTCTTTATAGCAATACTTACATAACCGTAGACGCCATACAGAGCTAATATTAATGACGAAGAATTTTATCCGGATACACGGTTAAATGATACCAAAAATTGATGTGGTCGTCTTATTATTTTTCTGGAACTTTTGTTGAAGATATTTTTACTCTTGCTAGTTGTGCTAACATTTCATATTTTTCTCTCCTCTTTTAATTAAAATGCTATATTACCTTCACTACATTTACAAATTAACTTCAAATCACTTTTTGTCGTAAATTAAGAAAAAATTGATAAAGTTCTTCTATAGCAACGCCTTGAAGCATGTTTATTCCAGACAAACATATAGTGTTATTGAGAATGATGAGTATTGGAATGAAAGGGGATTGCGTGGATAAATCTAAGTCGAATCAGCGCAAAGATTTGGAGGAGAATGCAAAGGATCAGCAGTTAGAGCGGTTTCGTGTCGATAATGAAGGGCAAAAGATGACGACGAATCAGGGGCTAAAAGTTTCGAATGATGAGAATTCGTTGAAGGCTGGAGTTCGTGGGCCAACTATTATGGAGGATTTTCACTTTCGAGAGAAAATAACGCATTTTGATCATGAACGTATTCCTGAGCGTGTTGTACATGCTCGGGGCTTTGCGGCACATGGAGAGTTTGAATTGTATGAATCGATGGGGGAATATACGAAAGCAAGCTTTTTACAGGACCCTAATAAGAAAACACCTGTATTTGTCAGATTTTCAACTGTAGTTGGAAGCTTAGGTTCGATGGATACTGCACGTGATGTTCGTGGTTTTGCGACGAAATTTTACACGGATGAGGGCAATTATGATTTAGTTGGTAATAATATACCGGTCTTTTTTATTCAGGATGCCATTAAGTTTCCTGATTTAATTCATGCGGTAAAGCCTGAACCTCACAATGAAATGCCACAAGCAGCCTCAGCTCACGATACGTTTTGGGATTTTGTGGCGAACAATCAGGAAATTGCGCATATGATTATGTGGCATATGTCTGATCGAGCAATACCTAGAAGTTTTCGCATGATGGAAGGTTTTGGTGTTCATGCTTTTCGTTTCGTCAATGATAAAGGAAAATCGAGGTTTGTAAAATTTCATTGGAAGCCTGTGTTAGGTGTTCATTCACTCATTTGGGATGAAGCGCAAATCATTGCTGGAAAGGATCCAGATTTTCAGCGACGTGATTTATGGGAATCAATTGAGATAGGTAATTATCCAGAATATGAGCTCGGTGTACAAATGCTTGAACCAGAGGACGAATTTAAATTTGATTTTGATATTTTGGATGCAACAAAGCTATGGCCTGAGGAGATAGTGCCAGTTAAAAAGATTGGGAAAATGACCTTGAATCGTAATGTGGATAATGTTTTTGCTGAAACAGAGCAAGTCGCCTTCCACCCTGGAAATGTTGTACCAGGGATAGATTTCACAAATGATCCACTTTTGCAGGGGCGGCTATTTTCTTATTTAGATACACAGTTAATACGTCTAGGGGGACCAAACTTTTCTGAAATACCGATTAACCGATCCATTTGTCCATTTCATAATAATCAGCGCAATGGCTTTAGTCGTCAAACAATTAATATAGGAAAAGTGAGCTATCATAAAAATTCCTTGGCCAATAATACACCATCAACTTCAACGGCAAGGGAAGGTGGCTTTGTCCATTATGAAGAAAAGGTAGAAGGACGAATCACACGAGCACGTAGTAAATCGTTTGATGATCATTTCTCACAGGCAAGGTTGTTTTGGAATAGTATGTCACCTCCTGAAAAACAGCATATCATTGATGCCTTTAGTTTTGAGGTAGGAAAGGTGAAAAGTAAGTCTGTTCGTCAACAGGTTGTCGATATGTTCGTCCGTGTTGATAAAGCAATGGCAACAACTGTGGCCGATAATGTTGGTGTTAATCGTCCAAAAGGAGAGCAAATAAATGTCACGTTATCATCACCTGCACTTAGTCAAGCAAATACTATAAAAATGCCCCAAACACTTAAAGTAGGCGTGCTAATAGGTGATGGATTTGATGCAAATGAAGTTGGAGAAATACTAAAATATTTAACAAGACAGGGAGTTCGATACAGTATTATTTCTGACAGATTAGGGGTTGTTACTAGTAGTGACGGTGTACAGCTAACAGCAAGTGACACATTTATTACTACGGATGCGGTACTATTTGACTCGTTATATGTTGTAGGCGTAAGAGCAAAAAATCAGGCAAAGTTTAATTCACATATTGTAAATTATATCAATGAAGCGTATAGACATTACAAACCGATTGGAATAGCTACATCAGGAACGACATTTTTTAATATGTCTAATGCCAATGTAGGGCCAGGAATGGTGCTAGCAACTGGCGACAAAGATTTCGCTAAAAAATTTGTGAAAGCAATAGCTCAACAACGCTTTTGGGAACGGAATATTTATTAACTAACGTTGTTTTGCAGTATATACCCGCGGGCAGAGAGAATACTCGCGGAAGCAGAGAGAATACTCGCGGAAGCAGGGAGAATACTCGCGGAAGCAGGGAGAATACTCGCGGAAGCAGGGAGAATACTCGCGGAAGCAGAGAGAATACTCG
>NZ_JBLLLQ010000021.1:0-30617 GCF_047737915.1 Lysinibacillus sp. NPDC056185 | reverse complement strand
GAATACTCGCGGAAGCAGGGAGAATACTCGCGGAAGCAGGGAGAATACTCGCGGAAGCAGGGAGAATACTCGCGGAAGCAGAGAGAATACTCGCGGAAGCAGGGAGAATACTCACGGAAGCAGAGCGAATACTCGCGGGAGCGGAGTGAATCCCCGCGTGCAGAGAGAGTACTCGCGGAAGCCGAGAGAATACTCGCGGAAGCAGGGAGAATACCCGCGGGCAGAGTGAATACCCGCGGAAGCAGGGAGAATACTCGCGGAAGCAGGGAGAATACTCGCGGAAGCAGAGAGAATACTCGCGGAAGCAGAGAGAATACTCGCGGAAGCAGAGAGAATACTCGCGGAAGCAGGGAGAATACTCACGGAAGCAGAGCGAATACTCGCGGAAACGGAGCGAATACTCGCAGAAGCAGAGCGAATACTCGCGGAAGCGGAGTGAATCCCCGGGAGCAGAGAGAATACTCGCGGAAGCGGAGTGAATCCCCGCGTGCAGAGAGAGTACTCGCGGAAGCCGAGAGAATCCCCGGAAGCATAGAGAATACTTGCGGAAGCATAGAGAATACTTGCGGAAGCAGGGAGAATACTCGCGGAAGCAGGGAGAATACTCGCGGAAGCAGGGAGAATACTCGCGGAAGCAGGGAGAATACTCGCGGAAGCAGAGAGAATACTCGCGGAAGCGGAGCGAATACTCGCGGAAGCAGAGTGAATACCCGCGGAAGCAGGGAGAATACTCGCGGAAGCACATGGAATACCGTGATGAAAATACTTACAATTAAAAATCTCTCATTGTTCTATTAAGAATAATGAGAGTATTTTTTTGCCTATTGTACGTTAAATTCAATTGTTGCTGATGGTTTGTACTCCGTTTTTTGTTCATTCGGGTCTTCTGTGTAAAAGTCAGTGCTCCCTTTTACGATATAATGTCCTTTTGGAAAATGACCTTTCATTGTTTGTTTCATAAATTCAACGAGTTTAGGTTCTGAAAATTCGTCGTACACGCCTCCGCTCGTGTAGATCTCTTCGTAGGGCACATTTCGTTCAAGAATACGTGTAATTAGTGGAGTATCCATTACACTAGGTATTTCAAAATTCCGTGTCGTTTCTTGCAAATTAAATAGAAATGGGGAGCCTCCATGGTAAATAATTACGTTTTGTGCCTGCCCTACATATGTGAGTTTAGCCGTTATTTTTATGGATTCCCCCTCAATGAAGGTGGGTTTGGAAATAGAGAGTTCATAAAGAAAGTCTTCCTGTTGTGAAGTAGCCGTTTGTGAATAGTTCTTACTTGGTGGGGGCTTTAATGCTTCTTTTTCCTGACAGGCGGCAACTAGGAGTAGCATAGAGATTAACAGTAAAAATTATTTTTGCATACAATCCTCCTTTACGGTAGTGGACGTTGGGGTAGACAAAATGTTACTAAATTTCCTGTAACATTTATGACATTGCATTCAAATTTTGTAAATGCTATGGTGGTAAATGAGGTGAATTTTGTGGAAAAATTTGATATTGCAATTATTGGTGCAGGTCCTGGGGGCTATGTAGCAGCCATTCATGCAGCGAAAAGTGGCAAGAAGGTCGCTTTAGTAGAGCGCGATAAAGTAGGAGGAGCCTGCTATAATGTTGGCTGTATTCCTTCGAAAATATTGTTGGAGCATAGTAAGCTCATTCAAGAAATACAACGTGGTAATGACTGGGGTATTGAAACTCCTACAGTAAATGTGAATTTTCCACGATTGATGAAACGTAAGGATGCTATTATTGACGAGCTTTTAACGAATATTGAAGGCTATATTTTGAGCAATCAAATTACCTTTTATCGGGGAGAAGCGGCAGTATTTAATGATTTAACTGTAACAGTTGGTAGTGGGACCTTTACAGCAACGGATATCATTTTAGCAACCGGAAGTAAACCATTTGTACCACCTTTTAAAGGTATAGAGACTTCTTCCTATTATACAACGGATACCTTTTTCGATATGAAAGAGCTGCCGAAGCAGTTAACAATTATTGGCGGAGGCGTTATTGCAGTAGAAATGGCATTTAGTTTAGCACCGCTTGGAACAAAGGTGACGATGCTGAATCATAGTGAAGATATTTTACAGACAGAAGAGCCAGATGCACGACCACTTATTCGTGAAAAGATGAAAAAGCTTGGTATTGAGCTTGTGACAGATTTCCGATTTGAGCATTTTAATGGCAATGAAATTCATACATCTAAAGGCATTTATACATATGAAAATCTTCTGTTTGCAACGGGTCGACGCCCGAATACAGAAATAGCCCAGCAACTTGGTCTAATGTTCGATGATCGATTGATAGCTGTCAATGAGCATTTTGAAACAAGCCAGTCACACATTTATGCTATAGGTGACTTAGTTGGGGGTTACCAGCTAGCTCATTCAGCGAGTGCAGAGGGAATTCATGTTGTGGAGCATATTTTGGGAAATAAACCGGCACTAATTGATCAAACATCGATTCCTCGTTGTGTTTATACACATCCTGAAATTGCAACTTTTGGTTTACTAGAAGAGCAGGTTAACGAACCTTATACGGTGACTCAAATGCCTTTACATACAAACCCTAAGGCATTAATGGAAGGAAATACAGTGGGCTTTATAAAGCTTATTGCGACGGAAAAGGAAGGACGTATTTTAGGAGCTTGTGTTGTTGCTGATGGGGCAACAGAAATGTTAAATGTTATTTTAGCTACTAAAAATGCTGGTGGCACTGCCCACACTCTTGCAAATATGATTTTCCCACATCCTACAGTATCAGAGCATATTGGGGATGCTGCAAAAGCTATTTTTGACAAAGCCATTCACCATTAATGATTGCAAAAACTACATTCTTCAGCGGAAGGCTATCCTTCTCGTTAATGGAATGTAGTTTTTTTGTTTGAATTACTTTATTAAGAGAAAAGTCCCCATAACATTACTGTTAAGCCTAATATTATTAGTCCAAATAAAAGGGAGAGAGTTTTAAAAATAACAATATGATACTTTTGGGGAGAGAATTTTTCAGAAATTAATAATACAACAGCTAATACCAAATCAATTAAAAAGAATGTTTCAAGCTCTCCAGAAAAATCGTCATCTTCTTCGTATTTTTTAAAAGCAACATAAAAAGCGTTTCCAGCAAAAAATAATAAAACTAATGAGCATACAAACAGCATTAATTTACTCATGCAATAACATCTCTCCTTATTGAAAGTACCTTACAATGAGGAGAAGCGAGTTTCTCTCATTTCATTGATTCAGCGACCCACTAACAGAGGATGAAGGTTCAACATGGCGTTTAACCCATAAATGTATGCGGTAATTTGCCATATTCACTTTGACACCCTCTCGAATACTTAACTGATTATAATAAGTATTCACATGGGCTTCAAACACCAATATTTACCTCTGACACCCATTAAATAAAAAACCTATTGACTTTGTATGTTATTATGTTAAATTAAGTTTATAAGAATACTTGGTATTTAAAAATGAGTTGACTAGACATCTAGAGGCTTCTATTTTACGTAACGGATTTCCTCCGACCGTAAATATAGAAGCCTTTTTTTATCTTTATGTTGTGAATTTCTATTGGACTTGAGGAGGATGGAATATGAAATTAGGGTTTTGGCTACCGATTTTTGGAGGATGGTTACGTAATGTAGAAAATGAAAATATGCCTGCAACATTTGATTATGTAAAACAGGTTATTCAAACAGGAGAAAAACTTGGCTTTGATGCGACGCTTATTGCCGAGCTATATTTAAATGATATTAAAGGTATTGATGCTGACGCACTTGAGGCGTGGTCTACTGCAGCAGCTTTAGCAGCAGTTACTGAAAAGATTGAAATATTGGCTGCAGTTCGGCCTGGTTATCATAATCCAGCTGTGATGGCAAAAGTAGCTGCAAATATTGATCATATCGCTAATGGCCGTTTTTCATTAAATGTAGTTTCAGCTTGGTGGGAAGAAGAAGCAAAGCAATATGGTGGTTATTTTACAGAGCATGGAGAGCGTTATGATCGCACAGAGGAATTCATTGATATTTTAAAAGGTTTATGGACAGAAGAAACGTTCAGCTATCATGGGAAATATTACGAAATAGAAAATGCATATTTATCGCCCAAGCCAGTCCGAAAACCATATCCAACACTATACGCAGGTGGGGAAAGTGAGCGCGGTAAAGAGGCAATTGCAAAGTCATGTGACGCTTACGTGATGCATGGAGGAACAGTAGAGGAAGTCGGGGCCAAAATAAAGGAAATGCTTGCACGTCGAGAAGCAATTGGAAAAGGCCCGTTCGAAACTTTTGGGATGGCTGCATATGTCATTGTGCGTGATTCAGAAGAAGAAGCACTTGCCGAACTAGCGCGAATTACCAATGTACAGGATACAGCAGGGTATGCAGGCTTTAATGACTTCACAAGTAAATCAAAGCTAGAACAACAAATTACACTACAGGATTATTCAGTTTCAAACAGAGGGCTACGACCAAATTTAGTTGGTACACCTCGCCAAGTGGCAGAGCGCATTTTAGCTTATGAAGCGGTTGGCGTAAATCTTTTACTTCTTCAATTCTCCCCACATCTAGAGGAAATGGAACGTTTTGCAAGAGAGGTTATGCCTTTAGTGAAAAGAAAATCAGCCATTATACAGTAAGGAGCGACTACATGACTGCAAAAATTTATATTCTTCATGAAAATGATGAATGGACAATTCATTTAACAAAGCGTTTAGAGGAACAAAACCTGTCATATGAGGTTTGGCATTTGGCAGAGGGATTGATTGACCTATCAAAAGAGCCACCACAAGGAATTTTTTATAGTCGTATGAGTGCTTCATCACATACGCGGGGGCATGTATTTGCACCTGAACTAACGGAGGCAGTGCTCGCATGGCTAGAGTATCATGGTCGTCCTGTTATTAATGGAAGTCGAGCCTTACGATTAGAAGTAAGTAAGGTCAATCAATATTTTGCACTTGAAGCTGTAGGCATTCAAACACCTAAAACGATAGCGACAGTTGGTAAATCGCAGCTAATAGAAGCAGCAAGAACAATTGGTACAACACCGTTTATTACGAAGCATAATCGAGCGGGGAAGGGGCTTGGCGTACAACTATTTCATTCAGTTGAAGCACTAGAAGCATATGCAAATAGTGATACTTTTGAGTTACCTATAGATGGTATTACGCTTGTTCAGCAATTTATAAAATCACCTGCTTCTTATATAACGCGATGTGAATTCGTAGGTGGCAAATTTTTATACGCCGTTCGAGTTGATACATCTGAGGGCTTTGAACTCTGTCCTGCTGATAGCTGTCAAATAGAGGATAAATTTTGTCCAGTAGGTGAAACGGCAACTAATAAATCGAAATTTCAAATTATAGACAGTTTTTCAGAGGAGCTTATTGAGCGTTATGAAGAATTTTTAGCGCAAAATAAGGTAAGTGTCGCAGGGATTGAGTCGATTATCGATCAAGAAGGTAATATTTTTACATATGACGTGAATACCAACACGAACTACAATGTAGAAGCCGAAAAAGCAGTAGGGAAATATGGCATGTTAGCTGTTGCTAATTACTTAGGCGCTACATTACGTCAATATGAAAAGACATTGCATTTGGTGTAAGGACATTTAACTTTGTTAATAAGGAGTGGCTAATATGACAAAAGCAGTTATTATTAATGGCACGAATTCGAGAAATTCACGGGTAACGGCGATTCATGAAAAGGTGGAAAATTACTTAAAAGCACAGGGAATAGCGGTACACACAAATTATGTACATGAATTGCCAGCTGAGGACTTAATTAAGGCTAATTTTGCAAGTGAGGCCATCGTTTCAGAAAATAAACAAGTTGAAGAGGCAGATATTATCGTACTTTTGACGCCAATTTATAAAGCTTCATATACAGGAATATTGAAAACTTATTTAGATTTGCTGCCGCAAAAAGCATTGCTTGGAAAGACCATTTTACCAATTGCTGTAGGTGGCTCTATTGGACATTTACTTGCATTAGAATATGCATTAAAACCAGTTTTAGCTGTATTAGGAGCTACAACTATTGCACATTCTGTTTATATTGTTGATAAACAAATTATTCGATTAGAAGATGGAAGCTTTGCTATCGAGGAAGAAGCTATTAACCGTCTTGAGGTAGAATTAAAACAATTTCAGCAAATTGTATCCATTTAAGCATGAAGTAAGCTTAGTAATATAACGTGTGGTTGATTTCCGTTTCGACTAGGCGCTTTCCTGGGGGCGTCCGATGAGCCGCTTCGCTTCGCTGCAGGGTCTCATCTGTGACGCTAATCCCCGAGGAGTCGCCTAGTCTCCACTCCAATCAACATATTCACATAACATATGTTTTAACAAAAGGACTCCCCAACTTTCAACGATGGGCTAAAATTTATTGGAAATTCAGCCATCACCATAATGTGTGGTTGATTTCCGTTCCGACTAGGCGCTTTGTTGCTGACGCTACGCTTTCGCACAGATAAAACAATTGTTGCTGACGCTACGCTTTCGCACAGAGCAAAGCTTCTTGGGGCGTCAGATGAGTTTTAATAATGTCATCCCAATCTTTGGGGCTGAGCCGTGAAGTTCAAAAAATAGCGCATTATAGGAAATGACCTCCTATAACGCGCTATTTTTTAATTAACTTCAGGTTCTTCTTTTTTCTCATCCGGTGTTGTAGAGAGATATAAGAAAGCCTCATCTTGCAATAGCAATATTTTTTCTTCACAAATACCGTGTGCTAATGGTCCAGAAAAAATAGACTCCCACCAAGTTCCTGTTGTTGTTGTCATTCATCTACGCCCCCATTTCAATTTTCCGATATGTAGTTGTAAATTACTCGAAATCACAAATCATCTACACATTCCATCCATTCAAGAAAGAGGAATTTTGGTTATTAATGTTGTATCGTATAGACAAAGATAGTTTGTTTCGAAATGAAAAAACTATGTATGCCATTTTAAAAAAAGGGGTGCTTTTATTATGAATTTTACGACACAAGATGTAGAAAATATGATTACAGAACAGCGTCAATTTTATTTTTCACGAGCGACGAAGAGTACAAAATTTCGAAAAGAGCAATTAATAAATCTGAAGAAAACGATTTTAAAATATGAAAAAGAAATTTTGAATGCTCTATATTTAGATTTACGTAAGAGTGAGTTTGAGGCATATGCAACAGAAGTCGGCATTGTTTTAGATAGTATTTCTTATATGGTCAAGCATATTGAAGAATGGATGAAACCTGAAGCTGTAAAAACACCGATACAATACCAGATGGGAAAAAGCTTTATTGTAAGAGAGCCATATGGAGTAACATTAATCATTGGTCCATTCAATTATCCATTCCAGCTAGTAATGGAGCCATTAATTGGAGCAATTGTTGGTGGTAATACGGCTATAGTAAAACCATCAGAAACATCTGTGCATACTGCAGGAATCGTTAAAAAAATAATTGAAGAAACGTTTAACCCTTCTTATGTTCGGGTTGTAGAGGGAGAAAAAGAAGAAGTGACGGCACTTATTCATGCATCCTTTGACTATATATTTTTTACAGGGAGTGTGGCAGTCGGAAAGGTTGTTGCAAAGGCAGCGGCGGAACGCTTAACACCAATTGCCCTAGAACTTGGTGGGAAAAGTCCTGCAATTGTTGATCAAACAGCCAATTTAGAAGTAGCAGCGAAAAGAATCGCTTGGGGTAAATTTACAAATACTGGTCAAACCTGTGTGGCACCAGATTATGTCCTTGTCCATAAAGATGTCTATGAGCGATTTATGAAGATATTGAAAGCAACGATTCGTTCCTTCTATGGTAAAAATGCATTAAAAAGCCCTGACTACGGCCGTATTGTGAATCTAAGACAATTTGATCGCTTACAGCAAATTATCATGGAAGAACGCGATGCAATTACATTTGGCGGTAGAACAGATCGTGATGATTTGTATATTGAGCCTACAATTATTGGATATGTGAAATGGTCAAGTCCTTCGATGCAGGATGAACTATTTGGTCCGATTTTACCCGTGATGATGTATGATGATTTACCGCTGGCCATTCACCAGATTCGTCAGTTACCAAAACCTTTAGCGGCTTATTTTTTCTCAGAGCATGAAAAGGCTACCCAGTACTTTTTAGAGGAATTACCATTTGGTGGCGGATGTATTAATGATACGATTACACATGTAGGAAATTTACATTTGCCATTTGGCGGCGTTGGGCCATCAGGGGTAAAAGCATATCATGGGAAGGCAAGCTTTGAAAACTTTACCCATCCAAAATCTATCTTAAAAAAATCATCGAAGTTAGAGACGAATGTTCTCTTTCCCCCATATAAACAAAAAGTTAAGCTTGTGCGAACTATCATGAAATAGTAAAAGGCGGTGTCGGACACTAAACTGACACCTCCTTTTTTAACTTCTTTCAGCGAATGTTTGGTCACCCACTGAAATAGAGCAACTCAGTCTAAGAACGCCACAACCTATGGCAATTTATCTGTGCGAAAGCGAAGCGACAGCAACAATTTTGCCGAAGCATAATTGATCAGCTTGTATATTCCGCATTTCGGTTGTCGATAAATGCCGTTTTTTGATATGTTAGGTAAATATCGGTGAAATATTAAAGATATATTAAAATGATAGCGTTTTCATTTAAAAAACGTTCTTACAGGCATTTTATTTATGGGCGAATAAGTAGTAAAATAAATTCATTAGAATGTGGGGGTATTCATCTTGTCATTTTTTGTCGAATAGACAACAAATGATGAAATGAATGTAGAGATTGATTGGAGGACTATGAAATGTATGCAGAGGAATTGTTGAATGCATTACCTTTGAAAAAAATAATTGGAGTGCTACCAGACCAAGTAAGTGATATTGTAATTGATTCGCGAAGTGTGCAACCAAATAGTATGTTTGTTTGTATAAAAGGTTATACAGTAGATGGTCATGACTATGCACAGAAAGCTGTCGAAGGTGGCGCAACAATTGTTGTAACAGAACGAAAATTACCTTTAGGAGAAAATATTGCACAGGTCATCGTGAAAGATACGGATCGTGCAGTTGGCCTGTTAGCTGCAAAGTTTTTTGACTATCCGTCGAAAGATATGGCAATGATTGGCGTAACAGGGACAAATGGCAAAACATCAGTAACGGGTATTATTCAAAATATAATGCATGGAATGGGCGAGAAGTCTGCACTATCAGGAACAATCGGCTTTAATCTAAATGGCATTTTATATGAATCTGCAAATACTACGAGCGATGCATTATCGACTCAACAAATGATATTCCGTGCAAAAATGGAAGGCTGCCGATTAATGACTATGGAGGTATCTTCACACGGTTTAGCACTTGGACGTCTAGCTGGCGTAGAATATGATGTAGCTATTTTTACAAATCTTACACATGATCATCTTGATTTCCATGGTACGATGGAGGAATATGGCCATGCGAAGGGCTTAATGTTCTCTCAACTTGGACAAGACTTAGAAAAGAATAAATTTGTAGTGTTAAATGCTGATGATGCTTGGTCAGAGCGCTATGCAGCGATGACACCATTTCCAGTATGGACATATGGTTTAAAAAATGAAACAGCTGATTTCCGAGCTATTAACTGTGAGTATCATGATTTCATGACATCTTTTGACGTTGAAATGCCAGAGGGAATATACCATGTAAAAATGCATTTGCTCGGGGAATTTAATATATATAATGTGCTTGCAGCTATGGTTGCTTTTTATGGTCGTGGTTATTCAATGGAAACAATCATTGAGCAAATTGAGCAATTACCACCAGTGAAGGGCCGCATGGAGAAAGTTTGTTCAGATTTACCTGTGCAGATTTTTGTTGATTATGCACATACACCTGATGCAATTGAAAAGGCGATTTCTTCAGCCCAACCGTATAAAACAGGCAAGCTTATTTTCCTAGTTGGCACAGGGGGCAATCGTGATAAATCGAAACGTCCAGCAATGGCAGAAAAGGCATCAGCCGCTGATTACGTTATTTTAACGACAGATGACCCACGCTATGAGGACTATGATAGTATTACAGGTGATCTTGCCAAAGGGATGCTTCATGAAAATTATGCATGTATAGGAGACCGTGCTGATGCGGTGCGTCATGCGATTGAGGTTGCTGAACCAGGGGATATGATTATTTTTGCTGGTAAAGGCCATGAAGATTATCAAATTATTGAGAATACTAAATATCCGCATAGTGATGCAGATATTGCAATAGAAGCTGGCCACTTAAAATTTGTATAATATATGAACTCCAATAAAGAAGTTAGAGCGGACTTGATTTTGTGAACGCAATGCATGTAATAATGCGATAAGTTCACCT
Source organism: Lysinibacillus sp. NPDC056185 (assembly GCF_047737915.1). Lineage (NCBI taxonomy): Bacteria > Bacillati > Bacillota > Bacilli > Caryophanales > Bacillaceae > Lysinibacillus > Lysinibacillus sp. NPDC056185. Next base: position 20,261 of record NZ_JBLLLQ010000021.1, on the reverse strand, counting down.
TACTTAGAGAACCCCTTTAGTTAGTACTAAGGGGTTTTCTTTTTGGGTTTTTACACTTTACAGAAGTCTCCTCCTCTATAGACCTCTTTTTTGGGGAATTCATGTAAAAAGGTTGTAAGAAAGGCAAGTATTCTTTTATTATTATTAAGTATGAAAAAAGGAGAATGACGAGATGAATTCAAATTTAGAAAAAGATATATTATCACGTCGAACTTTTGCCATTATCAGTCACCCTGATGCTGGGAAAACGACGATTACAGAAAAGCTTTTACTATTTGGTGGTGCGATTCGTGATGCCGGTACAGTAAAAGGAAAGAAAACAGGTAAGTTTGCAACATCTGACTGGATGGAAATTGAAAAACAACGTGGGATTTCTGTAACTTCTTCAGTTATGCAATTCGATTATAACGGCTCACGTGTCAATATTTTAGATACTCCAGGTCACCAAGATTTCTCGGAGGATACGTATCGTACATTAATGGCGGTGGATAGTGCTGTCATGGTCGTAGATGCTGCTAAAGGTATTGAAGCACAAACTTTAAAGCTATTCAAAGTTTGTAAAATGCGTGGTATTCCGATTTTTACTTTTATCAATAAATTAGACCGTCAAGGGAAAGAGCCACTTGAGCTGATTGAAGAGCTTGAGGAGGTACTTGGCATTAATGCTTACCCAATGAACTGGCCGATCGGTATGGGTAAAGAGTTTCTAGGTATTTATGATCGTTATAATAAACGTATCGAGCAATTCCGTACTGAGGAAGAAGAACGTTTCTTACCAATTGATGATAATGGGGAACTTGCAATCGAGCATCCTATGAAGGTGACTTCTTATTATTCACAAGCAATGGATGACATCATGTTGCTTGACGAAGCGGGTAATGAGTATTCTGAAGAAAAAATTCGTCGTGGTGAATTAACACCTGTGTTCTTTGGTTCTGCTCTAACAAATTTCGGTGTACAAACATTCCTTGAAACATATTTACAATTTGCACCGACACCACAGCCTCGCATTACTGAGAATGAACTATTTATTGATCCTGTTGAGCATGAGGAGTTTTCAGGCTTCATTTTCAAAATTCAAGCGAATATGAACCCTGCACACCGAGACCGTATTGCCTTTGTGCGTATCGTATCAGGTAAATTTGAACGAGGCATGAACATGACTTTATCTCGTACAGGTAAATCATTCAAAGTGACACAATCTACACAATTCCTTGCTGACGACCGTGAAACAGTTGATGAGGCAGTTGCTGGTGATATTATCGGTTTATATGACACAGGCACTTATCAGATTGGTGACACAGTTGTAGGTGGTAAAAAGACATTCCAATTTGAAAAATTGCCACAGTTCACGCCAGAGCTATTTGTTCGTGTTACTGCGAAAAATGTTATGAAATCTAAGCAATTCCATAAAGGGATTTTACAATTAGTGCAAGAAGGCGCCATTCAATATTATAAAACATTGCATACAGAAGAAGTTATTCTTGGAGCAGTTGGTCAATTACAATTTGAAGTTTTTGAGCATCGTATGAAAAATGAATATAATGTTGAAGTGAGAATGGAGCCAATTGGTTCGAAAATTGCAAGATGGATTGAAAACGAAGAGGATGTTAAAGAATCAATGTCTTCAGGTCGTTCAATGCTTGTAAAAGACCGTTTTGATAATTTTGTTTTCTTATTTGAAAATGAATTTGCTATGCGTTGGTTTGCTGATAAAAACGAAAACATTAAACTGTATAGCCTTTTATAATTTAAACAAAATTGTCGGGATGATTTCCGTTCCAGGCTACTCGCTTTGTCGCTGACGCTTCGCTTTCGCACAGATAAAACATTTGTTGCTGACGCTTCGCTTTCGCACAGAGTAGAGCTTCCTGTGGGCGAGCGTCGAGCCGCTTCCTACGCTAAAGGAACGAAGGCTAAGTGCGTCACGTCCTGTGACAACGCCTTCGTGACCAACATCGTGTTGGCCTCAGGGTCTCGCCTGTCTCGCTTTCCCACGGGAGTCGAGTAGCCTTCCACTACAATCAGCAATAGCGTAGAACTTTTATAAAATTTATGCAATGCAAAAGTGAACGCAGTGGTTACTCATCAGAATGGACTTATAACAGTTAAGCCAATTGTATTATCTGTTATTGCCACTGCTTCGTTTTGCCAAAGGGGCATACTTTTTTATAAGACACCTTAATTACATGAAAAAACACGAATCGACATGTTGCGAATCGTGTTTTTTTACAAGGAAAATTGGAGCTATATGTAGAATATATACATTATTAGGAAATATAAGCCTCATCAGCATAACGTGGGTTGATTTCCGTTCCGACTGGGCGCTTTGTTGCTGACGCTTCGCTTTCGCACAGAGCAGAGCTTCCTGGGGGCGTCCGATGAGCCGCTTCACTCGCTTTGCTCGCTCCAGGGTCTCATCTGTGACGCTAATCCCCAAGGAGTCGCCCAGTCTCCACTCCAATCAACTTACATATGGCATATGCTTTAACAAATTGCATCTCCTAATTTTGGCGGCGAGTTATATTTTAAACCTATAAAAAATGGGGAAGTTTCTAAATTCATCTGCTTTTCGGGTATTATAGAAAGGAAGAGATTAAAAGGAGCTTGTAATAATGAACATTAGTAATTTTTCTATTAAAAGGCCTGTTTTTACAATTGTTACGATGTTGTTAGTCATTATATTAGGTGGCGTTTCATTATTAAAAATACCTATTACGCTTATTCCAGAATTACGTCCACCAATAGGCATCGTAGTTACCAATTATCCTGGTGCAAGTCCAACAGAGATTAATGAGAAAATAACGAAGCCGTTAGAAACAACACTCGCCACCTTACCAGGGATAAAAAAAATACAGTCTACCTCTCAAGAAGGATCCAATTTAATTATTCTCGAGTTTGATTGGTCAACCAATATTGATGATGCTCAGCTCGATATTTTACAACGCATCGATATGACCCCTTTACCGAGTGATGCTGAGAAACCTAACTTTTTAAAATTTGATCCATCACAATTTCCTATAATTCAACTTTCACTACGGGCGGAAAATGACAATGTAGATGTGCGTTTACTGGCGGAAGCTTTGGAAAAAGAACTTCGTCGAACAGCAGGTGTCGCAAGTGTCAACATTTCCGGTAAGCTAGTAGAAGAAGTTCAAATAACTTTGGATGAATCGAAGCTAGTTGAAAAAGGATTAACCCAAGCAGATATTATTCAAATTATTCAATCGAACAATGTTTCTCTTCCGGGTGAACCGGTGTTAACAGCAGACGGGAAGATGTTAACGACACGTATTTTAAGCACTATAAATTCGCCAGAAAGCATTGCTGATTTAATCATTTCAGTAAATCCACTAGATGGTAAAGCATTAACAGTAGGAGAAGTAGCGGCTGTTGAACGTGTGGAGCAAAAATCCGTAACTACTACACGAGCAAATGAGCATCCTGCGGTATTAATGTCTGTATTACAGGAATCGGGTGCTAATACGGCAGAGGTATCAAAAGCTTTTAAAGAAGCTTTAAATGAATTATTAACAAAGAAGCAATATCAAGGAATCGTTGCAGACGTGCTAGTGGACCAAGGGAACTACGTGAATTTAGCGATTGGTAATATCGGATCCTCTTTACTTCTAGGTGGATTATTCGCAATGTTCGTATTATTCGTCTTTCTACGTAGTGTGAAAAGCCCTATTATCATTGGCATTGCGATACCATATTCAGTGATTGTTACATTTGTTTTAATGTTTTTTGCCAATTTCTCGCTCAATATTATGACATTAGGGGCGTTAGCACTTGGCATCGGTATGTTGGTTGACAATGCTATCGTTGTTATTGAAAACATTGAACGACATTTAGGACTTGGCAAGGATCCGATAACAGCAGCTAAAGAAGGGACAAAGGAAGTGGCACTTGCGATTACTGCTTCTACTCTCACAACTATTGCAGTATTCATTCCTGTAATGTTTATTGAAGGGTTGATAGGACAAATTTTCACAGAATTTGCATTAACTATTTCCTTTAGCTTAATTGCTTCGTTAGTCGTTGCGTTAACAGTTGTCCCAATGCTTGCAAGTCGTCTTTTAAAAATGAAATCAACGAATATTTATGAAAAACGTAATGAGTCATCCTTTTATAAGCGCTACAAAACATCAATTATTTGGGTATTGCGTCACCGTATGCTTGTACTAATCTCAGCAGTTGTCTGTTTTGGACTTGCATTGTTTGGGCTTATGAAAATGGGCACAGAGTTTTTACCGCCAACTGACGAAGGATTTGCATCCATTAGCGTAAACCTTGAAAAAGGGGTAGCAGTATCAGAAACAGAAAAAGTTGTAGCGAAAATAGAAGAACGCTTAAAACAGGAGAAAGATGTTGACGTATATGTTAGCTTAATCGGTGGTACGCAACAGGCACAAGCACGGGGACAAACAAGTGCAAACCAAGCAGAACTATATGTAAAGCTTGTCCCTCTAGCAGATAGGGATTGTTCGATTTTTGAATTTGTAGAAGAAGTTGAGCGAGATTTGCATAAAGAGCTAGGTAAGCAAGTTGAAATCAACTTTAATGTCTCAACAACAACAGGATCGTCACCAAATACATTAACGTTTAGGTTAACAGACTCTGATGAGCAAAGACTTCAAAGCTCTGTTGATAAAGTACAGCAGGAGCTATTAAAGGTAAAAACCATCACAAAAGTATCTACGGATTTAGATATTACTGTAAAAGAAATTCAAGTCGAAGTAGACCGAGAAAAGGCGAAAGACTACGGATTTGTACCTGCGCAAATTGCTCAAACGGTCAATCAAATGACGAAGGGGCAGCTAACTACGCAAATTATGGCAGAGGATGGTGCTGTATTGCCTGTTTATACAGGCTTTGGACAAGTGTTTAATGATAGTATCGAGTCATTAAAATCGATGCAGCTTCGTTCACCTGCAGGTTTATTTGTAAAGCTAGAGGACATTGCGACAGTTTCTGTACAGGAAGGACCAGTATCGATAAGACGCTCTGATCAGGCGGCTGCGGTTGCATTTTTTGTCGAGTATGAAACGAAGGAATCGCTCGGGGGCATCTCAGCAAAAGTGGACAAAGTATTAGAAAAAGCGGATTTACCAACTGAAACTCAAGTTGTCTTTAGTGGAGATCGTGAGCTTTACGATAGTGCGATTAATGATATGCTTTTAGCCGTGGCATTAGCAATAGTCCTTGTATATATCGTAATGGCAGCTCAATTTGAATCATTCAAATACCCATTCGTTATCATGTTTACAGTACCATTAATGATTATTGGCGTTGCCATTGCAATGTTTGCTACGAACACGCTAGTTGGTGTGACATCTGTTATAGGCATCTTAGTACTAGTTGGAATTGTCGTGAATAACGGGATTGTACTTGTCGATTACATTAATCAACAAAAAGCTAGGGGAATGGCGACGTATGATGCGATTTTACTGGCTACACAAGATCGACTTCGCCCCATTTTAATGACTGCACTAACAACAATCTTAGGATTGCTACCACTTGCTCTTGGTATTGGTGAAGGAACAGAAATGAATCAACCGATGGGGATTGTAGTAATCGGAGGACTTGTGACATCAACTTTATTGACATTATATATTGTACCGATTATTTATAGCCTAATGGATAAAGAAACTAGGAAACGGTAAGCTCAGGGGGGATGAGAGATGGGGGTTCATTTTTTTACAGGTTTTCCGGGTTTTATTTCAAGTCAATTAATACGAGAGTTATTTCGAAAAAAACAATCACAGGAAGTAATCGCAATTGTTTTAGCGGGGGAATTAGTAAAGGCCAATGTAGAAAGAGAAAATATACTTGCAGAGTTTCCTAATTGTTCTATTCATATTGTAGAGGGTGATATTACATTACCGAATCTCGGTCTAGAAAACCAAGCCGTACAGGAAATTGTACCTCAAATTGAGGTGCTCTGGCATCTAGCTGCAATTTATGATTTAGCGGTACCACGCGATATTGCATGGAAAGTAAATGTGCATGGTACGACGATGGTCAATGATTTTGTTCGCACACTTCCGAACTTAAGACGCTATATGTATTTTAGTACAGCGTATGTAGCAGGAACACGTGAAGGTGTTTTACGTGAAAGTGAACTAATTCGCCCTCCTACATTTAAGAATTATTATGAGGAAACAAAATATGAAGCTGAGCATCGAGTAGAAGATTTGAAATCAGAAATACCACTGACAATTATCCGACCTGGCATAGTACGTGGACATTCTGAAACAGGAGAAACGATTAAATTCGATGGGCCTTATTTCTTTTTAAATATGGTAGATAAATTAAAATACCTCCCTTTTATCCCGTATATTGGTCAATCAACATCAACAATAAATGTGGTACCAGTGGATTATATTATAAACGCTTCGACTTATCTCGTTGATGAAAAATGTGCTGAAGGGAAAACTTTGCATCTAACGGACCCAAATCCTCATCCTGTGCAGGAAGTGTATCGTACGATGGTAAAATTATTAACTAATCATTATCCTAAAGGGCGATTACCGTTAATACTAGCAAGAACATCTTTACAAATACCACTTATTCGAAAATATCTAGGCGTTGAGCAAGAAACTCTAGACTACTTAGCTTGGAATGCTAAATTCGATACATCCGAAGCAGTTACTATTTTGAAAAAGGGTAGTATTGCATGTCCCGATTTTATACAGACTATGCCTAGAATGATTGATTTTTATTTAGCGCATAAAGAAGATAAACGCTATCAAATTCAAATAAAGTGAAGCTTCAATTAGTGGTACGGTGATAAAAATCGATGTTTACATTCAGTCCCATCTAGCTAACAAACAAGTTGAAGCCTCCGGCGGATGTCACGGAATCGGAAAGGAGTTCATAAAGGATGTTAGCCTAAAATCATCGTATCCATGCGATAACGGCTAACTGACCTGCATCGGTAAAAACGCCACGTCCTGTGGCATTACCGAAATGACCGACATCGTGTCGACCCTCACGCAGGCCTAAGCACAAAGCCGTTTCCGGACGCAATTATGCCGAGGCATAATTGATCTTGTGGTAGACGTAGAGTTATTGTTTAAAGTGGGGTAGATAATTTTGCCACTCATATATGATAGTGCTATAATAAGTTTTCAGAAGAAAAAAACCTTCGACGTTTTGTCAAAGGGGAGTAGCTAACAGGTACGAGCGAAGTATCTGGATTCACATTCGTCATGCCGTGGTTTTTTACCATCGGGTGTGATAAGCGAATAACTCTATACTAGCGGTATTCAACGATTAGTATTTATTTGCTTAGCGAGACCTTTGCCTTTTTAGAGGCAGAGGTCTTTTCTTTTGTATTCGTATAATAATGACTATTTTGGGTAAACAGAGCTTTAGAGGAGGCACATGAATGGAATCAATTTTATTACAATACGGCTGGGTACTGATTGTACTTGTAGTATTAGAAGGGTTATTAGCAGCAGATAATGCAGTTGTGATGGCTGTGATGGTGAAGCACTTGCCACAAGAACAACAAAAAAAGGCATTATTTTATGGATTATTCGGCGCATTAATTTTCCGATTTTCAGCACTTTTTGTCATTACAGTATTAGTTAATTATTGGCAAATTCAAGCGTTGGGAGCAGCTTATTTACTATTCATGTCTGCCAAAAATATATATGATTTGCGTCATAAAGGGGATTCAAACGAAGAATCTAACGATGAAGCGGGGAAAAAGGGCGCTGGTTTTTGGATGACAGTGCTTAAGGTAGAGGCAGCGGATATTGCATTTGCTATTGATTCGATGCTTGCTGCAGTTGCCATTGCTGTAACTTTACCGCAGGTAGGGAACTTTGATATAGGTGGCATCAATGGTGGACAATTTATTGTTATGTTACTTGGAGGCTTTATCGGAGTTATAATGATGCGATTTGCGGCACAATGGTTTGTGAAAATATTAAATGACTACCCCTCACTTGAGACCGCTGCGTTTTTAATTGTAGGTTGGGTAGGCGTGAAGCTTGTTGTGTTGACTTTGTCACATGAGAAGGTGAGCATATTACCTGCAGAATTTCCGCATTCTACTGTGTGGGAGTTAACTTTCTGGATTGTATTAGTGGCCATCGCACTAGTAGGTTATTTAGTAGGAGTTCGTCATAAACATCAAGATCAATAATTAACTTATTTCAACAGAGGCATATTTGATGAGGAATAGTCGTATCTATTCCTCTTTCTTTTTTGATGTATTTTTTCTATACTAATATCTATCGAGTTTGGCATCATATGAGGAAGGGGTTGTCAAAGTGCCCTGGAAAAGATCAAAAAATAGACTTGTAACACCTTTTCAGGTACTTGTCTCTTATTATTTTATAGCTATAGCTATTTCCTTCCTGTTACTACGGCTACCAGGCGTTCATCAAGAAGGAGTTAATGTTTCATTATTAGATAGCTTGTTTACTGCAGTAAGTGCAGTTAGTGTAACAGGTTTAACAACATTCAATATATCTGAAAGCTACACAACATTCGGGATTGCGATGGTACTTGTCATTTTACAGCTTGGCGCAATTGGCATTATGTCACTTGGTACTTTTGTGTGGTTACTAGTTGGGAAAAAAATTGGTATGCGTGAGCGTCAATTGATTATGATCGATCATAATCAATACAATTTGTCAGGGGTTGTTCAATTAATTCGGGAAATATTGAAAATCTTAATTGGTATTGAATTGATGGGTGCGTTAATTTTAACTTTGCACTTTACAAATTATTTTGACACTTTCGAAGAAGCCTTGCTTCATGGTGTCTTTGCCTCAATTTCAGCTACTACAAATGGTGGCTTTGATATTACAGGCATGAGTTTGCTTCCGTTTCATAACGATTACTTTGTTCAATTGATAACGATGGTGTTAATTGTGCTTGGTGCGATAGGCTTCCCAGTATTAATTGAAGTGAAAACCTTTTTATTAAATCGCCATACAAATTTCCGTTTTAGTTTATTTACAAAAATAACTACCTCCACATATGCAATTTTATTTGCGGTAGGGGCTGTCGTTATTTTATTGCTTGAATCGTTCCATTCCTTTAAGGGAATGTCTTGGCATGAGGCACTATTTTCGGCAATGTTCCATTCTGTTTCAACACGATCAGCTGGACTTACGACGTATGATGTAACAACCTTTAGTGAAGCAACAGATATTTTTATGAGCTTTTTAATGTTTATTGGTGCCTCACCAAGTTCAGTTGGTGGTGGGATACGTACAACAACGTTTGCAATGGCCATTCTATTCCTAATTACCTTTTCACGAGGAAGAGAGGATATTCAAGTATTCGGACGTGAAATACATTTAATTGATGTATTCCGCTCGTTTGTTGTTATTTTATTGGCATTCTTTATGGTATTAGTTGCGACTATTATTTTGCTCATTACTGAACCACACGCATCACTGATTCAAATAATCTTTGAAATTACATCAGCGTTCGGAACGTGTGGGATGTCTTTAGGAATCACCTCCGACCTATCGGTAGTTGGCAAAATTATCATTATGATTTTAATGTTTATTGGTCGTGTCGGTTTAATTTCCTTCCTTTACACTTTAGGGGGTGGAGGTAGAGGCAAAAAATCTAATTATCACTATCCTAAAGAGCGTGTAATTATTGGGTAAATTACTAGGAGATTAAAAAAGAGCTAATTTAGCTCTTTTTTATTTTTCCGATTAACCCTAAAGCTTATTTATATGAAAACTGAGAAATTTAGAGATTACCTGAGTAGAAAATCTATGCATAAAAGGGGTCTAAGATTGTTTAATTGACTAAAAAAAGGATGTCGCCACATAATTGTCAAAAAAAATTAAATTGTTTTTCCCGGTTATTACGATTATTCGATAGGTAATTTTTACAATAATAAGGTGGTAACTGGTTGAGAATTTCGTACTAAACTTTTTTAGGATAATTGTAATGCCACTTAGAATATCTGTTGATAGCAATGAATGTGGTTATTATTGACAATTTGCATAAATAAAAAAGTAATTGTTTGGTTTCATTTTAGGTTACTGAAAAAGTTAATGATGGATGAAAAAAACGCTAGTCCTAAATTTTATTAAAGGACTAGCGTTTCTTATTATATAGAGTGGATTGTTGCAAAGTATGGTGCTTGACCGTGACGGAAGTAAGTTAATAAATAGCTGTTTTTTTGTACAATTTTGCCATTTGAGAAATTTTGGTAATCTACATGGTGCGGAATAATGAGCGTATGTTTAAACAACTCTTTTTCAGATAGATTGAAGCTGGCGAATTCCTCACCTGCAATTGCAGGGTTTTCACGTAAGGCAGCATAAAGTGCTTTCTGTTGCTCCACTGTAGGGCGCTCCTTCCACCATAATTTACGTGGCTGGAACTGCTGTGCCATTAAATAATCTAGTTGCATTAGGCTTTTAATGATAGTTAAATTAGCACCCTCTACAGTTTCTAAAAACATTAATAAACGACGGAATAAATCTTCGAGCTGATGACCGATACGAGACCAACCTTTTGTTTCCCAATAAGTACCGAAGTTTTGGAAGAAATCAAATGGTGTTTCAAACACTTCAGTTACTAAGTATTCAATCGTATGATCCATACGGTGATCGTTCCAATATTTCTCAAGTACATCCTCTGCATGTTTAATGCGTACTATATCATCAAACGTTAAGACATTGTTTGAGAAAATTTCGTAAGGAGATTGGTCCACATACGTATAGCCGAATTTTTCAGCCTCTAGACGAAGGCCTGTACCACGCAGAAGTTTTAGGAATCCAAGCTGTAATTCTTCTGGTCGCATTGCGAAAACATCATTAAAGGTTTGACGGAAGCTTGCATAATCCTCCTCTGGTAAACCAGCGATTAAATCTAAATGCTGATCAATCTTTCCACCTTCTTTGACCATCGTCACTGTACGCGTTAGTTTTTCAAAGTTTTGACGGCGCTTCACAAGAGTATTTGTTAAATCATTCGTTGACTGAACACCAATTTCAAAACGGAACAGACCTTTTGGTGCGTTATCATTTAAAAACTGGATCACTTCAGGACGCATAATATCTGCAGTAATTTCAAATTGGAATACGACCCCTGGCTTATGTTCGTCGATTAAAAATTGGAACATTTCCATGGCATAGCTGCGGCTTATATTAAATGTGCGGTCGACAAATTTAATAGTACGTGCACCATTGTCCATCAAGAATCGAATATCTTCTTTTATTTTTTCTCGGTTGAAATAACGAACACCTACTTCAATAGAAGATAAACAAAATTGACAGCTAAATGGACAGCCTCTACTTGTTTCAATATATTGAATTCGTTTGCTTAAATGAGGGAGATCCTCTTCAAAACGAAATGGACTTGGTAATTCACGTAAATCTATTTTTGGTGCTTGTGCGTGTATGCGTACTTTACCATCCTCTAAGTAGCAAATCCCTGGAACATCGTCCAATGCAATTTCTCCATGAAAATAGCGTAGTAATTGTTTAAAGGATGTTTCTCCTTCACCCATAATAATGAAATCAACCTCTTCAATTTTACGTAACCAATGGTGGGCATCATAAGAAACTTCAGGTCCACCGAGCAAAATTTTAACATTTGGACAGACAGTTTTTAACATCTTGATGACGTGAATGGTTTCTTCAATATTCCAAATATAACAACTAAATCCTACAATATCAGGTTTTTTTTGGAACAAATCTGATACAATATTAAAAGCAGGATCTTTAATTGTATATTCTGCAATAATTGGATTAAATTCTGGTAAAGCTGCACCTTTTAAATAACGCAATGCTAAATTTGTGTGAATATACTTTGCGTTTAAAGTAGTTAAAATAGTATTCATGCAATAATCTTCCTTTCAATTTCTAATTGTAACAGTCAAGTAGCTGTCATACAATATAATCCTTTTTACCTATTTATTTTGTGAACAGTTCGTGAAATAATTTTAAATACTTAAATTTACTAAATTTTGTAATAATAGAATCGTACAGTCATAAAGTATAGTAAAGGCTCAAAATTCGAATAAGGGGTTATTTACTCTATTGAAAGGTTCGGTGAGAAAGTTGAAGCAAAATGATATTAATCAATGTTTTGAAAATCTTATGACAAGTACTTCGTCACCAACACTTATTCTTAATAAAGTAGGAAAAATTTTGAACGTGAATGAGGCTGCTGTTAAACTTTTTAACCTCAATTCAACGTATTTTGGCTATTTAACTATGGACGAGCCATCTAATTTAAATTGGGCGAAGTTCGTTAAACAATTAGAAAGCGAGTTAAGATCAGAAGAAATCTTCAATATTCAAACAGCTGGTAATGAGTTTGAAATGATGTCCTTTAAATGTTTTTATGATCCAAGCACTGAAGAAATTGTTGCGCAAATTTCAACGTTAAATAATGACATAGCTCATGAATTATATGTTAGCCAAGAGCAGGAGAGATCACAATCTTTCAATGCTTATGATCACTTACCGTACGCTGTTATTATAAGTGACGCTAGCGGGATAATTCTTGGGCTAAATAAGTATGCTGAAATGTTTTTAAGAATAGAAAAATCGCTGCTTCTTCATAGGGCACATCAGCACATATTCGATACATTTACATTGAAGAAGGGTCAAATTACAACATACCTTTCTAAACTGATGGGTGAAAAGCATGCGAGTATTCATGTAATTGATGAAACTATAGTTACTAGCCCTTGCTATTATGAAATTTCAAGTATCTTTGATGAATATAACAATATTATTGTCACAGTCATTAATGATGAAACAGAAAAGAAACAACTTCAACATAAAGTTGAACATCAACAAGCTTTAAATGTTGTCGGTCAAATGGCCGCAAGTATCGCCCATGAAATTCGTAATCCATTAACTTCTTTAAAGGGCTTTACCGAATTGTTAAAGCTAAATGCTGATGAAGAGTCACGCATGTATTTATCTGTCATCGATAGTGAGCTCCAACGGATGGAACAAATTTTATCCGAGCTTTTAGTATTGTCCAAGCCAACAAGTATGAAAGTGGAATTATTAGAGCTAGATCACATTGTGAAGCAAGTGATTGAGTTTATGCTTCCAGATGCGCTTATGAAAAATATTATGATTCAATACATTTCTCCTTCTACACAAGTATACATTGGTGGCAATGAGAATCGCTTAAAGCAAGTATTCATGAATCTTATTAAAAATGCGATGGAATCCATGAATAATGGTGGAACGATCACAGTAGAAATGAATGCTATTGACTGTGCGATTGTAGAATTACTGATTAAAGACGAAGGTACCGGTATGGACAGTGCTACCCTTCAAAACTTATTCCAACCTTTTTACACGACGAAATCAACAGGGACAGGACTAGGCCTTGCTTTCGTGAAAAAGGTGATTGAAGAGCATGAAGGTGTAATAGGTGTGAATAGTGAATTACAGAAGGGGACATGCTTCCACTTACAATTCCCGATTTACACATTTAATCAGATGGATACAATGGATGTTTCCACGAAAGATTCTGCTTATTTAGTAACATAAGAAGAGTCAAAATGGTAACTTAAACCACCGTAAAAGGCTTAAAATCAAATATTGCTTTTGACAATGCTTTTCTAATATCGCTATAATGGCATGTATAAAACGCGAATTGAGAGGAAAAGGATATGACGTCAGAAGAGATAAAGCAATCTTTAAAATTATATATAGTATTATCACGTGCACATAAAGCGATTAATGAGACGACCCATCAATTTTTTCAAGAGAATGGATTAAACCCTACTGAATTTGCTGTATTAGAGCTTCTTTATCATAAAGGAAGACAGCCATTACAGCAAATTGGCAATAAAATTTTGCTAGCTAGTGGGTCTATTACGTATGTCATTGACAAACTTGAAAAAAGAGGGTATTTATTGCGTGTCTCATGTCCATCAGATCGCCGTGTTACCTATGCAGAAATTACGGACAAAGGTGAAGCATTTATGGGAGAACTATTTCCAAAACATGAACAGCATTTACATGAATTGATGAGTGTATTATCTGTTGAAGAAAAAGGCCAAGCGATCACTTTATTAAAAAAATTAGGCCTGTCTATTAAAGACTTATCTTATTAAAAAGAGTTGTCTCAATGAGTTTGAGGCAACTTTTTTTATGGAACGCAACGTGTTATTGTGGAAGAAGTTAAAGTACTCCAACAACCCCCTCTTAAATCCTTAACGTCAAAGATAAGGCAGGAGCGAGCCAATCGAAGGCTAAGTATCCTGACCTGTGTTAAAGCCCCCGTGATCGCTCCTAGCCGCCCATCGGACATCACCTAGCCGGAACGAAAATCAGCCTCCCATTATGCTATAAACCCTATTTAAAATAAAGGCACTGTTAAAGTAGAAAATTGATATTTGGAACCTGTTCAGCTTCTTGAAACCTTAACACCGTCAACATAAAAAAGACTATAGAGCAAACAAGTTTGTCTACAGTCTTATTTGAATAATTATTTTTTAGAAATAGTTGCTGCCATTTTAAGCATAGCATCTGTTAAATCTAATTCGTCGTTATCGTGAATTGTTAGTTTTGTAATTAAACCGTCTTTTTCAAAAACAACGCCGATTACTTTTTCTTTCTCTGCTTCAAAATGTACAACATAACCCTCAATGTTTTTAACATCTTTAAATGCAGCTAAATCTTCAGAAGATAAAGATGATGGTTCACCAACAGCATTCATATAATCTTGCATAGATGTTTTTGCATCTTCGTAGCTTGTTTGTGATGCATCAATAGATTCGATACGCATAAATACTTCAGCATTGTCATTAGAAACTAACATGTCTTTACCTGGTTCTTCTTGTGTAAGTGTAAATCCAGGTAGTTGGTGCACTTTATAGTCTTGATCAACACTTTTAGATTCCGTTGCTTTTTCAGTCTTGTCTACACCTTTTTGTACATATTTAACTTCTTGTTCTTTTTTAGTTGTATTGTCTTTATTATCTGTATTGTCTTTATTTGTTTCATTTGATGTAGGCGTTTCTTGCGATTCATCTACAGTTGTATCCTTAGATGATGGTTGTTGCTGTTCAGTCGGTGTATTTGATGGCTCATTTTTTTGAGCATCAGAATCCTTTGTTTCGGAAGTATTACATCCTACGACTAAAACAGCTGTTAGTAATAATGCAGGTACAGAAAATAATTTTTTTTGCATGAAAAGCCCTCCCTTTCTTAATTAAACGCTGGTAAAGATAAAATGTTTCCAAATTTTAATGTTATCATGTTAAAGGTAACACTAAAAATAATAGTAGTACAAAAACTACATGGGTTACAATAACAAGTGGCATACTTTTACGCCATTCATATAACAAGCCCCAAATAAGGCCGGTTACAAATGCGGCGATCATACCAAGCATAAAACCGCTTAATGCAATAGAGATGGCGCATAAAATCGCAGTTACAATAACAGCAAAAATAGGACGCATAAAGCGTTTCAGCTGTTGTTGAACATAGCCACGCCAAAAAATCTCTTCACCGATTGCAACAATGAATACGAGTAAAATATAGTGCCAAATATTTTGTGGTCCATAGTTTGCTAAAAATTTTTGTACTGACTGTACTAATGAATCATTAATGTATGGTGCAAGCCAATAGCCAAAGCGTATAATACCGTATGTTATTGTACCGTACCCAATACCGAAAAGTAAAAATTTCCAGGTAGGTAATTGATCTTCAATTTTACCAGCCAAAATGGCAATGGCAATACATACAAGTAAAGTAAAAGCATATAGGTACCAAAATACAGCTTGGTTAGCAAAGGTATATGCAAGCATGCCATAAACGAATAATAAAGAAAGGAGCAATATTATTGTTTGTTTCGAATTTGTAAGCATTATTCGACCTCCATGCTTTTAATATTATCAAAAAAAAAGCCCCTTATCATCTATAAAGACAAATAGGGACTATTCAGACTATTAAGCCTCGTTTGTATATAAAATTTTGTAACGTTTATGGTTGACGACCGTTTTTTCTTCAATTTCAAGGGAATCGAAATTTTCCATGTATGTTAAATCAACGATCACCGAATTTTCATTTACTTTTTCTACTATACCCTGTAAGCCATCTTTAAACTCGATAATATTTCCAACTTCAGCTATTTTCACAGACAGTCAGCTCCTTCATCGACTAATAATATACAGTTTGCATGAAAAAATGGAAAACGTAAAGCCCTTTTTAAATAATTCATAATTTATTAAACAAAATACTAAGAAGTGAGGAAAAGAAAAATGGAAAAATACGAAAATATGCTTAAACAATTACAAAACGGGGAATTAAAAAGTATAGAGATAGAAAAGGAACAATTTTATGAGTTTCGAGAAGTACTTGTAAAACATCCTTTATTTAAACATTTTAGGGGTGAGGCCAAACAAAATGGACGCGTAATCTATACTTATCAAGAAGTTGCAAGAAGCTAATTTGTCGAACATTGTCGTAAGTTAATGCTGTAAGAAATGAAATATAAATGTATAATAATGGTATGATTATTTGTGTGTGGAGGGTTGTATGAATGGTCAATCTACTCTTGAAACAAATGGAGCAAACTCGTGAAATGATGATTCGCTCAGGTGTAGAGAACGGATTACAAAATGCAAAAACCATTCAACTGAGTCGCAGATTAGATCAGTTAATGAATACTTATTATAGACAGACAGCATTTGAAGAAGAAGACGATCAAGAAGATTGAAAGAATGTTCCTTCAGAGTATAAACTTTTTAAATAATATGTTTAAAAAGCATTAGTTGGGGAATACTTATTTTGAACACAGCAACATTCTCATTTCCCCCTTTAGAGCAGTGATACCCCATCACTTGCTCTCTTTTTTATTTTGATTTAACTTCTTTCAGCGAGTGTCCAGCACATAAGGTATATAGTACAACTTAATAAAAGGAGTTTGAATTATCGCACTTATTCAACTACACTGAAAGATAAAAATAAGTGCTAATGATTGGTTATGTAGAATCGATAGCCTGGATAAACAAAGGAGTATGTACATATGGGAAAAGAGAGTATTGCATTTATCGGCAGTGGTGTTATGGGGGCAAGTATTATCAAGCATTTATTAAAAAATGGTCATGAGGTGACAGTTTACACACGTACAAAGGAGAAAGCGGAGCCGCTTTTGGCGCTAGGTGCAGCTTGGGCAAGTACTCCGGCAGAAGCATTTAAAAATAAGGATATTGCCTTTACAATGGTTGGATACCCAGCAGATGTAGAGGAAGTTTATTTTGGAGATAACGGTTTATTGCAAACAGCTGAATCCGGCAATATCGTTATTGATATGACCACTTCAGAGCCAACATTGGCAAAGAAAATTTTTGAGCATGCCCAAAAGCTTGGAGTAGAAGCACTAGATGCGCCTGTTTCTGGAGGAGATATCGGTGCTCAAAATGGGACATTATCAATTATGGTTGGAGGTAGCCAAGATACATTTAATAAAGTTTTATCAGTCATGAAACATTTTGGTGAAAATATTGTTTATCAAGGTGAAGCTGGTGCAGGACAGCATGCTAAAATGTGTAATCAGATCGTTATTGCTTCTGGAATGATTGGTGTGTGTGAGTCACTTGCTTACGGTTTAAAGGCTGGACTTGATTTACCAACAGTATTGCAATCTATTTCGTCGGGTGCAGCAGGCTCCTGGTCGTTAAGTAATTTAGCACCCCGTATGATCAAAGAAGATTACGCACCAGGTTTTTATATCAAGCATTTTGTAAAGGATATGAAAATTGCTTTAGACGAATCTAAAAAAATGGGGATTACATTACCAGGTCTAGCACTTGCTTATGATATGTATGACAAGCTAGTGGAAGCAGGCTATGGTGAAAACGGAACACAGGCTCTTTTAAAAGCTTATCAATAAAATACTGACTATAGAGTGCGAAAAATTCTAATTTTAGAAAACCCGAAGTATCATCTTATGAAAGGATGGGTACTTCGGGTTTTTGTCTTTGATAAAGAAGCTGCAGCTCACTAACACACAGAAAATAGCAAACTACGAAACATTACTCTTTATGAAAAAGTTTTGCGTCTAAAGAAAAACTAGATGCTCCTGCAAGTGCAAAGTATAAAGCAATTGCAGCTAAAGCTAAATCAAATTCATATCCAGCTAAGCCGTTTTCGCCGATAAAGCCAATACTAAGCTTCGCCGTGAAAATGGCAACAATCATAGTCACTGTCAATAAAGCGCCAAAAAGTCTTGTGCCTAAACCTAGAATAATTGCAACACCACCGACTAGTTCTATAATGGCAACAATATAAGCCATAAAGCCTGGAATACCTATGGCATCAAAATAATCAGCTGTGAAGCCGATACCACCTTGAAATTTTTGGAATCCGTGGGCGGCAAAAATAAAGCCAAGCACCACACGTAAAATAGTTGAACCGATATTTTGCATAGTTTAATAAACTCCTTTTGTTTTTTTTTTTTGTGCTTACATTTCGTAACCTAGTTTATTTTTAAAAACAACTTTTGTCAAGTAACTTAATTTTATTTTTAAAAATGATTTTCGGAAAAATGATATACTGTTATATAAGAACGAAGTACTTAGGAGGCAGGTAAATTGGATCAAAAAAAAATTTGCCCACGATTTGAGAAAGCGCTAAAAATATTAAATCATAGCTGGAACACTCTGCTTATTTATCAGTTATTAGAAGGTCCTCAACGATACTCAACAATTAAAAAACAAATGGGTATTAGCAGTCGCGTGTTAACGGAGAGATTAAAAGAATTAGAGATAGAGAACATTGTGAAACGCACTGTTATTCCATCGACACCAGTAGTGATTGAATACGAGCTAACAGAAAAAGGACATGCACTTGCGCCGGTCCTAAAAGCAATTGAAAAATGGTCTTCTATGTGGGTGAATATAGAAGAATAGTAAAAAGGATATCCAAGCGAGGGGGCTTGGATATCTTTTTTAGGCTGTCTTCGTTGTTCTTCAACTAATCTTTAAGAAGGAAAAATTAACAAAGTGTTGAATTTATATACAGTTAAGTTTTTAGTTGTGTAAGGAGGGGAAACAATGCTTAAACAAATAATTCAAAATTGGAATCAGTATTGTAAAGATGAAAATTTTGTTGGCATAGGTTCTACAAGAAAAGTATATAGAGTTTTGGGTTATGTAATAAAAGTGCATTTACATCCAATCGGTTATAAACAATCAAAAAATGAATTAGAAATTTACACTTCAATGGCTGATAAAGGTCTTGCCCCCTTACTCGCTCAGACATACTATGTTGATGAATTCATATCTGTACAAAAATATTACAAACCTTTAGAACTAAAGAATAATCAATCGTATGAGGTAAAGGTTGAAGAACACCGATGCTTGATCCCTAATTTATTTGATGAGGTTTTAGAAATATTAGATAAAAACTTCGACTGCTTTGATTTAAAAGACAGTAGTAATTACGGTTTAAACAATGATGGTAAACTTGTTTTTACCGATTATGGTATGACAAAGAGTTTATATGAAAAAGAGTGGGTTCCAATAGCCGAAGAAGGCATACTTCCGCAAATACATTTTGACTTTTGCAGCGTTTGTGGATTAGAAAAGGAACTCCGTATGTACGGAGACAATGACAAAGACAAACGTTGTTATGATTGTGGTAAGGAATAAAGAGAATCAGTATGTCGGAAAGTTTTAGAAATATTATACATAAACTCCCATGAAGGAACTTAATCATCTTTCATTTTCTGTGGTGAAGTGCTGATTTTTGCGCTCCATGGATGGCTAACGGGGTGGTTTAGTTAAAGAAGGATTTTAGAAGGATTTACCAAAGACCGAGTTAATCTACAAAATGTGTAGAATTAACTTGGTCTTTATGTATTAATAGCTACAATCTATATTGAAAACAGCCTTTTTTATTATGAATATGTAATTTTTAGTATTCCGCAGATAAGGCTAAGATTCGTTTATTTTAGAGTGTTAGTCAAGTGAAAATAATTGTATATTGTAAATAGTGTTAATTTTCTTTAAATAAGAGGTATTTTTTATTCATGAGGGAATTTATTTAACTTCTTTCAGCAGAAGTCTCCCACCTCTATGGGTGGTGAGATGAATGCAGTTTTAAGTTACTTTTCATTGGGTGTCCAAACATCCGCTGAAAGAAGTTAAAGCCCCCGGCGGATGTCACGGAATCGGAAAGGAGTTCAATTTAGGATGTTAGCCTAAAATCATCGCATCCATGCGATAACGGCTAACTGACCTGCATCACGCAGGCCTAAGCACAAAGCCGATTCCGGACGCAATT
>NZ_JBLLLQ010000020.1:50500-97002 GCF_047737915.1 Lysinibacillus sp. NPDC056185 | reverse complement strand
AAGAAATTTGATTAGCTCAAATTGTTTTGCTGGCATCATGTTTGATGTCCAAAATTTTGTTTCGTTCACCAACTCTAGGTTAGTTACTAAAAACTTTATTGATTACGTTTTGCTTGTTCAGTTTTCAAGGTTCATGTTGATGTCGTTGTTTTTCAGCGACTTCTTTATATTAACATTTAACTCATTTCGTGTCAATAACTTTTTCAGAAAGTTTTTTTCGTTCATTGAGTTATTTCGTTATGTCTTAGCGACAATTAATATAATACAATATCAACAAATTAAAAGTCAACAACTTTTTATAAAAAATTATCGAGGTATTTTTCATACCTCGATAACTAGCATACTACAGTCCTTGCTCCATTTCTAGAGCTTCTTTATTTACCTTATAATGACGGTGGAATATCATTTCACTTTTCGCAACGATAGGTTCAATTTGAATATAACCTTTGTCCACTAAATATTCTACAAACACTTCTAAATCTACTGAGTAGTTCATGAGCTCATTATGATCGTGCAATTCCTGAATTGTCCAAGTCTCTTTTGTTTGCATTACTTCTAAAATATGTTGAGCGCCGTCTCGAGTACGTGAATGTATTAAAAACTCGCTTGCTAAAAATAATAGCTCTAAACGTTTTTCTATCGGCTCATTACTTGTAACGAGCTCCTCGTATAATTTATAAATCGCTGGTTCTAATTTTTTCACCTGTGCCCAAACAGTTACTTCAGGGTACAGTCCACTATCAATGATGGATAAACGCCCCAAATGATGTAATGAATCTACTACATGATTATAAGCATCGAGATAGCTACCCTTATCAAAGTATTCTTTCCCTTCTAAGTAACGTCGAATTAACTTTGAAAATTGAATGCCCGTTTTGATTTTACGACCACTAAACGGAAACTCCTGTAATTCAATTTTTAATTTATGAAGAAATTCATTACGATCAAATAATACTCTACCAAAGAAAATCCAATCGACCACTTTTTTATTTGAGCCAATGAGTAGCCATTTTCGTAATATTTTCTCAGTAACTGTATGTAAAGCTACTTTATTTCCTTCATATAAGTAATGTTTCGTAAAGACTGGCTTTTCTGCTTCCTTTACAATAATAAGTAAGACTGTATCAAATGTATCTGTAACATTACTTTTTTCTTCGCGTTTTCCCACTAAAATAACGCCTAACGTATTCGACTGACTTGCCCGTTCCTGATATATCGGACGTAAAACTTGTTCCATGTTCAGTCCCCCTCTATTTGCTTGTTACCTTTTAACCTCATTCAGTGGATGTCACGGATTTTCACCGTACTCAATTACACCAATGCGAAATTGATTTCGTTAAAAATTCGACATACTCTAAAAGTATTCCTTCTTTCCACGTTATCAAAGCTAAAATACTTTGTTCTTATATGTTATAGTAGATTTTAGATTGGGAGGCAAGATGATATATGAAACCTTACAAAAGTAAAATTAATAAAATCCGTTCATTCGCATTAGCACTTATTTTTATCGGCTTTGTAGTTATGTATGGGGGAATCTTCTTTAAAAACTATCCTATTCTAGTATTAATTTTCATGACCCTTGGTGTACTTTGTATTATTGGTAGTACAGTCGTTTATGCATGGATTGGACTGCTCTCAACAAAAGCTGTTCAAGTAGAATGCCCTAATTGCCATAAGCATACAAAAGTATTAGGTCGTGTAGATATGTGTATGTACTGTAATGAACCATTAACATTGGATCCAACTCTAGAAGGAAAAGAGTTCGACCAATCTTATAATAAGACAAAAAAATCCTAGCCCTCATTTAAGAGCTAGGATTTTTTATTGTACTTTTGCAGATACATCTTTACACGATGGACAAGTGCCGTAAATTTCTAAACGATGCGAATGCACATCAAAGCCTGTTACTTGTGATGCAAAATGCTCAATTTCGTCGAGACCAGGATAATGGAAGTCGACTATTTTGCCACAGCATTCACAAATCATATGATAATGATCGTTTGTAACGAAATCAAAGCGACTTGAAGCATCACCAAAAGTTAGTTCTTTTACTAGACCAACTTCACGAAATACGCGAAGGTTATTATAGACGGTCGCTACACTCATATTTGGGAATTTCCCTTCAAGTGCTTTATAAATTTCATCGGCAGTTGGATGTGCCATTGTTTGAATTAAATATTCCAAAATAGCATGACGCTGAGGAGTAATACGAACACCAGTTGTTTTTAACGTGTCAAGTGCATCCTGTAAATGCGTTTCAGACATCGTCATGCACCTCTTCCATAAAGATTATTAATTTATAATTGTTATAATTAGTGTATCGAATTACTCTTACTTCTGTCAACATTCATACACATTTGAGTTTAGCTTCTTTAAGCGCGTGTCCAAACATCCACTGAAATAGAGGAACTCAGTAAGAACGCCACGTCCTGTGGCAAAAGCGCAGCGACAGCTACAATTATGCCGAGGCATGAGTGATTTAGGACTACTGCTTCAATAACCTCTTGATAAATCCATCCTATTTTCTAAATCTGTTTCACCGCGTAACCACTTCTCTAAACTTGGCTTAAAGATTTCTAAGCTACGTTCAACATAGCGAGAAGAGTGACTTGAAATATGCGGAGAGACAATGACATTCGGTAAAGTCCATAAAGGATGATCCTCAGCTAAAGGCTCTTGTTCAAATACATCTAAAACAGCATAACCAATTTCACCTACTTGAATGGCATGCACCAAAACGTTTTCCTCTACTAAGTTTCCACGACCAAAATTCATGAAAATGGCATCATTTTTCATCGCTTTAAAATGCTCTTCTTTTAGTAAATGTGTCGTCTCTTCTGTTTTAGGTAATACAGAAATGACAATATCAGCCTTAGGTAAAGCTTCGATTAATTGGCCAAAGCTCACCATCTCATTCATAGATGCCGCTTCGTTCCCTGAACGGTTGCAGCCAATTGTCACAACACCAAAAGCTTGTAATAAGCGACCTACTTCCGAGCCAATAGCCCCAGGTCCTAAAATAAGCGCTGTACTATCCCGCAACTCGGTTTGTTTCGCTTTTTTGGACCATTCACTTTTCTTCTGCTGTTCATACTTCCAAGGCAGCGCACGCTTAATCGCTAAAATATGGGCAAGCATTGATTCTGCCATTGGTGTTTTATGAATGCCGCGCACATTCGAAACAAATATCCCTCGTTCAATAATGGCTTGAGCTGGCATTTTTTCGATCCCCGCTGAAGCTACAAAAATCCATTTAACCTTTGTCGCATACTGAATATTTTCATCATTTAAATCTTCACCATATGTGACAAGCACATCCGCTTGTTGTAGCTCATCGATTGATAAGCCATTTTCAAAAATAAAATCAACTTGTGGAAATTCTGCTACTAGTGGCTCACGTAAATTCGGTCTTGGTTCAAACGTAAAATAAATTCTCATTGAGTCACCTCCCATTCTGCTAAATATGTATATACTTCTTCAATATGATTTTTTACACGTACTTTACGCCAAGCCTTTATCAAGTTTCCTTCTGTATCAATTAAAAATGTCGAACGTTCTATCCCCATATATTCACGTCCATACATCTTCTTCAGTACCCACACGCCATACGCTTCTGCTACGGCATGATCCTCATCTACTAATAACGAGAATGGCAAACCGTGCTTATCTATAAATTTGGTATGTTTTTTTGCATCGTCAGGACTAACGCCAAGTACAACTGCATTTAATTTACTAAAATCCTCATGCTTATCACGGAAGTCACAAGCTTCCGTCGTACAGCCTGGTGTCATATCTTTAGGATAAAAATATAAAATAACATTTTGTCCTTTGAAATCCGCTAACTTTACTGTTTCTCCTGTTTCATTTATAAGGGAAAAATCAGGTGCTTTTTTACCTTCTATTAAAGCCATATCAATCTCCTCCTCTGTACGCTCTATTTTACTCTAAATAGTAAAACAAATCATATCCCTTAATTTCTTTGGATTTCTTGCACTGATAGGTCTACAATAGATGAAGTATAAAGATTTAGGAGGCAATATATATGAATCACACAAAATCTGAAGCAGTACACGCAGAAGCGCTACAGCATATCGTTGGTGGTGTAAATAGCCCTTCTCGTTCTTATAAAGCAGTTGGCGGAGGTTCACCTGTTGCAATGGCTCGTGGGAAAGGTGCTTATTTTTGGGATGTTGATGGCAACCGTTATATCGACTATCTAGCAGCTTACGGTCCAATCGTTACTGGTCACGGTCACCCACATATCGCAAAGGCTATTACACACGCAGCTGAAAATGGAACTTTGTTTGGGACACCAACTGAATATGAGGTTACTTTTGCTAAAATGCTAAAAGAAGCAATCCCATCTATGGATAAAGTACGCTTTAATAACTCTGGTACAGAAGCTGTAATGACAACAATTCGTGTTGCACGTGCTTATACTGGTCGTACAAAAATTATGAAATTCGCTGGTTGCTACCATGGTCACTTTGACTTAGTACTAGTAGCTGCTGGTTCTGGTCCTGCAACATTAGGTACTCCAGACTCAGCTGGTGTTACAACTTCAACAGCAGCGGAAGTAATTACTGTACCATTTAACAACCCTGAAGCATTTACAGAAGCAATGGATAAATGGGGCGATCAAATCGCAGCTATTTTAATCGAGCCTATCGTTGGAAACTTCGGTATTGTAGAGCCTAACCCTGGCTTCCTAGAATTAGTTCATGCCACAGCAAAGGAAAAAGGTGCATTAACTATTTACGATGAAGTTATTACTGCTTTCCGCTTCCACTATGGTAGTGCTCAAACCTTATTAGGCTTAACACCAGACCTAACTGCCCTTGGTAAAGTAATCGGCGGTGGTTTACCGATTGGTGCATACGGCGGTCGTAAAGAAATTATGGATACAGTTGCTCCACTTGGACCTGCCTATCAAGCAGGCACAATGGCAGGAAACCCTGCATCCATGCAAGCTGGTATTGCCTGCCTAGAAGTATTACAAACTCCAGGAATTTACGATGAAATGGACCGTCTTGGAGCCATTTTAGAAGAAGGTATCTTGGCTGCAGCAAAAAAACATGATGTAACAATTACTATTAATCGTCTTAAAGGGGCTCTTACAATTTACTTTACAGATGTGACAGTAGAAAACTATGAGCAGGCTGAAAACTCAGACGGTGAAATCTTTGGTCGCTTCTTTAAATTAATGCTTGCACAAGGTATTAATTTAGCGCCATCAAAATATGAAGCATGGTTCTTAACAACAGAGCATACAGAAGCAGATATTCTTGAAACAATTAAAGCGGTAGATATTGCATTTTCACAATTGTAATTTGTAAATGCAATGGCAAAACGCTTAGTGAGAAGAGCAATATAGAACAGTTTCTATGGTTAACTTTTAAAGACGACTCCCCCTGTGAGTCGTCTTTTTTCTGTAAATGACATACAAATCTATGTATTTTATGAGCGCTTCCTTCTATAATGTATAGAAGACATCCGCCGGAGGCTTAGGCCAGTGGATGATTGGGTAAAGTAACTTAAGCAGCATTTAACTGCCCCTATTGAGGTGGGAAACTTCTACTGAAAGAAGTTAAAATTTTAGACAGAAAGGACATCCATTTTCTATGAAATTAGGTGCCCGTGTATTTAAAACTGGTGTCGCTATCGTGTTTGCACTATTTATTGCTGAGCTGCTAGAGCTACCTTCACCTGTTTTTGCAGGAATTGCAGCCATCTTTGCGATTCAGCCATCTATTTATCGCTCCTATCAAACAATCGTTGAGCAAATACAAGCCAATATTATAGGAGCTACCATCGCGGTCATTTTTGGCTTGCTTTTCAGCCACCATGTAGTAGCAATTGGCATTGCCGTCATTGTTGCGATCGGTATCATGTTGAAATTTAAACTTGAAAAATCATTGTCACTAGCACTTGTTACAGTTGTAGCTATTATGGAGTTTCAAGGAGATGATTTTCTTACATTTGGTCTTATTCGCTTTATTACCATATTAGTTGGGGTGCTAGCAGCATTTGTTGTCAATCTGTTCTTCCTACCACCAAAATATGAAGTAAAGCTTTTCCGTAAGATTTACTTTTTACAGGATGATATTATCCGATGGACGCGACTTGCTGTTCGCCAGGCATCTGAGCATACTTCTACAAAAGAAGCATTAAGCAAATTTAAGTCTCGTATGCAACGAGTTGACACATTGTATGATTTTTATAAGGAAGAGCGTAATTACTTTAAAAATAAAAAGTTTGTTAAAGCACGTAAATTAGTTGTTTATCGTCAAATGATTACAACGTCAAAGAAAAGTTTAGAGCTGCTTCATCGTCTTCATAATCATGAAAACGAATTAGCCCAGCTACCGACGCAATTTCATTTAATGATTCAAGAGCGACTTGATTTCCTGCTAACTTACCATGAACAGCTACTATTAAAATATACTGGGAAATTAAAGCCCGAACATTCCGAGTGGAGTAAACATAATGATTATGTTCAGCGTAACGAGTTAATGGAGATATTTATAAAACAAATAACTTATGCGCATGATGAAGGCGATACAGAATTCTCGAGTTATCACTTGCTTTATATTTTATCTCGTATTTTAGATTACGAAGAAAACCTAGAGCATTTAGATACGCTCATCGTGTCGTATCAAACTCATCATGGCCAAGAAATCAATGTGGAATTTGAAGAAGAGTTTATTTAACTTCTTTCAGCAAATGTTTTGGTAGCGAAAGCGCAGCGTCAGCTACAAGTGTTTTGGTAGCGAAAGCGCAGCGTCAGCTACAAATGTTTTGGTAGCAAAAGAGCGAAGGGTTGGCATTATATCCACCCTTCGCTCTTTTGTATTAGCTTTTCATTTTCGGGTCAAGCGCATCACGTAGGCCGTCCCCCATTAGATTAAAACCGAGAACCGTAAACATAATAGCTAAACCTGGGAAAATCATCGTCCACGGAGCCTTTAATAAATAGATACGGGAATCCGCAAGCATTTTACCCCATTCTGGCGCTGGTGCTTGAGCTCCTAATCCAAGGAAGCCTAATGCCGCCGCTTCAATTATCGCTGTCGCTATCGCTAGCGTTCCTTGTACGATGATTGGCGTCATTGAGTTTGGCAAAATATGTGAGAATAAAATCCTTGAATCACGCATTCCGATAGCCTTTGCTGCTACAATATATTCCTCTTCTTTAACACTCAATACTTTCGAACGAATTAAGCGCCCAAAATTCGGCACGTTAATAATGGCAATGGCAAGCAATGCATTTTGTAATGATGGTCCTAGTACTGCTACTATTGCAATAGCAAGTAAAATACTAGGGAATGCTAACAGAATATCAAAAATACGCGAGATTATCGTATCAATCCATCTTCCATAATAACCCGCAATAATGCCAAGGAAACTACCTACAATTACAGAAAGAATAACCGAAAAAAAGCCTACCTTCAAAGAAATACTAGCTCCAAGTATAACTCTAGAGAAAATATCCCGTCCAAAGTCATCTGTTCCAAACCAATGCTCACTTGACGGTGCTAATAAACGATTCGAAAGATTTTGTTCATTAATTCCTTCAGGAGCAATCATCGAGCCAAATATAGCAAGGATAATAAAAAATAGTACAATGCCTGCACCTACTAGGGAGATTTTGCTCTTTTTAAAGTTACGCCAGCCTTCTCTCCAAGGACCTGCCGCTCGTTCACGACTTGGTGCTACTGTTTTTATATTTATCGCTCCAGTCATTATCGCTTCCCCCCTCTATTTGTATTTAATCCGTGGATCTATCACCGTATACAGTAAATCCACAATTAAGTTAATCATGATAAAAATAAATGCAATTACTAAAATACCTGATTGAATAACAGGATAGTCACGGAAGCCAATGGCATCATAAATATAACGACCAATTCCAGGCCAGCTGAAAATCGTCTCTGTTAAAATGGCACCACCTAGCAGTAACCCTGTTTGCAAACCGATTACTGTTAATACCGGGATAACTGCATTTTTCAAGGCATGCTTATAAACAACAATAAACATTTTTTGCCCTTTTGCTCTAGCGGTACGTACATAGTCAGAGCGCATTACTTCAAGCATAGACGACCTAGTCATTCTTGCAATAATCGCCATTGGTATTGTCGCAAGAGCTATACCCGGTAATACTAATCGCTTTAATACTTCAGTAAATTGCTCAAAACGGCCTTGTATTAACGTATCCAGTAAATAAAAATGAGTAATGGCGGTTATTGGATCTCGCACATCTTCTCGCCCAGATGTCGGGAACCAGCCAAGCTGATTACTGAAAGCCCATTGTTCCATTAAGCCAAGCCAGAAAACGGGTATAGACACCCCGATTAAAGCAACTACCATTGCCACATAATCGAACCAAGAATTTTGAAACCATGCAGAAATAATGCCTGCATTTACCCCAACAATCACTGCGATAACCATGGCAAATAGCGCTAGCTCAGCTGTTGCCGCTAAATACGGGAAAATTTCCTCTGATACAGGTAATTTAGTACGTAATGATACTCCTAAATCACCCTGAAAAATGCCACCTAAATAACTAAAATATTGTGTATACCACGGCTTATTTAATCCTAAACTTGCGTTTAACGCTTCGACCGCTTCTTTCGTTGCCTGCTGTCCTAAAATTACTTGTGCTGGATTACCAGGAATTGCACGAATTAACATGAAAACGATAAAAGTCATTCCAAGCAAAACTGGGATTAATTGAGATAAACGTCTTCCCATATAGTGAAGCATTTTCTTCACCCCTCTGTTATTTTCATAATATACTTTTGTATGAAAAGCATTGAAGTCTTTACACATACTGTAGAAAGGGTCAGCCTTCACCAAACGGTTCCGGACGCAATTATGTCGAGGCATAATTGATCGTTTAGATGATTGGTCTTTCATACAGAAAAAAATACCTCTAGCTTGTAAAAAGAATCCGCTAGATTCCTACGGCTTACCCGCAGAAAGCAAGCAGATTCTTTAAAATTTAAATTAAAACCTGTTCAGGATAGCCCTTTAAGCCTACTTCATATCAACTGCTTCTAAACGGTCAGAACCTGTTGGATGTGCAATATAGTTTGTAACTTTAGTGTTAGCAGCTAAAATTGGAGTAGAGTGAGCAATTGGAACCCATGGTGCATCTTTAGAGATAATCTCTTGTGCTTGCTTGTAAAGGGCATTACGCTTGTCCTCATTCATTTCAGTTTGCGCTGCAACTAATAGTTTGTGCACTTCTTGGTTGTCATAGAATGTATAGTTGTTAGAATGAATATTATCTCCGTCTAATAAAGTGTAAAGGAAGTTATCCGCATCTCCGTTATCACCTGTCCAACCAAGTAAGAACGCATCCGCCTCTCCCTTTTCCGCCTTATCTAAATACGTAGCCCATTCAAACGTTACAATCTTAGATTTCATACCAACATCAGCTAAATTCTTCTGAATGGCTTCCGCAATTTTTTTACCGTCAGGCATGTACGGACGTGGCACAGGCATTGCCCATAGCTCGATTTCTTTACCATCATAGCCAGCTTCAGCTAATAACGCTTTTGCTTTTTCTGGATCATATTCATAGCCTTTAGTGTCATCGTTGTAGCCTGCAACTAATGGAGGCATTGGATTTTTTGCTGGTTCGCCTAAGCCTTCATAAAATGCATCTACTAATGCTTGCTTATCGATTGCATAATTTACTGCTTGACGAACTTTTACGTTATCGAACGGTGGACGTGTTACAGTTAATCCAAGGTAACCAACATTCATAGATGGACGTTCGATTAATTGTAAATCTGCATTTGATTCGATGGAAGCTTTATCAGATGGACTTAAGCCATCAACTACATCAACATCACCGTTAGTTAATTCATTGAATCGTGTGGAGTTTTCTGGAATAGAACGGAAAATAACTTTATCTAATTTCGGCAAATCTGCAATACGGTAATCTGGGTTTTTCTCAATTGTGATGGAATCATTTCGTTTCCACTCTACAAATTTAAACGGACCAGTACCTACTGGATGATCTTTAAGTGCCTCATCATCTTTTTCAAATGCTGTTGGTGAAGCAATAGCAAATGGAGACATCGCTAAATTTTTCAAGAATGGTGCTTGTAGCTGAGATAATTTAAAGATAACTTTATAATCACCATCAGCAGTAATCGACTCAATTACTTGCTTTCCACCTACTGTAAATTGAGAGGCGTAATATGGGAATTTTTCAGCACCACCAGCTTTCCAGCGCTCAAAATTTTTCACGACTGCTTCAGCATTAAAATCAGTACCGTCATGGAACTTAACCCCTTCTTCAAGTTGCATCGTATACGTTAATCCATCTTCTGAAGGTTCCCAAGATTTTGCTAGCCCTGGCTGCAATGTTACATCTCGCTCTCCAAAGTTAATTAGAGTCTCATAGAGGTTAACCGTAACTTTGAACGATTCACCTTCTGTTACTGTCGCTGGATCGAGAGCAGTGGAATCTGTTCCACGACCATATACTAATGTTTTTGGTCCACCGCTAGCTTTATCGCCACCACTTGAAGTATCTTTACTACCCGCATCCTTAGTATCTGAGCCACCACAAGCGGCTAAGATTGTCGAAAGAACAAGGATAAGCATTACACCCAAAGTCCAAAGCTTCTTTTTCTTCATTGAATTTCCCCCTAAATTTTTTTATATCATTGAATGTTGGATCGCATCATATAGATGGCAAGCAACATAATGACCCGGTTTCACTTCTTGCATTTTTGGAACTACTTGAGAGCATTCTTCTTTTTTAAATGGACATCTTGTATGGAAAGTGCACCCGCTTGGCGGATTCGAAGCACTTGGAATATCTCCAGAAATAATGAGCTGTTCACGTTCAAACGTAGGATCTGGAACAGGTACCGAGGATAGCAGTGCCTGAGTATATGGGTGAAGTGGCTCAGCATATAAATCCTCACTTGCTGTCAGCTCCACTAATTTCCCCAAATACATTACGCCTACACGATTGCTAATATGGCGTACAACTCCTAAATCGTGGGAAATAAAAATATAAGTTAGCTTTAAGTCCTTTTGTAAGTTTTGCAATAAATTCAATACTTGCGCCTGTATTGACACATCGAGTGCAGAGACAGGCTCGTCCGCAATAATTAAACGTGGATTCGTCATCAGAGCACGGGCAATGCCGATACGCTGTCTTTGACCACCACTAAATTGATGTGGATAACGTTTCACATGATATTCATTTAACCCAACAATTTCGAGAAGCTCTAATACCTTCTGTTTCCGTTCCTTTGAATTACCCATTCCATGAACAATAAGAGGCTCCTCTAATATTTTCCCAATGTTATGCCTAGGATTAAGAGAGGCATAAGGATCTTGGAAAATCATTTGAATATCTCTACGGGCTTTGCGCATTTCATTGTTCGATAATTCAGAAATCATTTTACCTGCAAATTCAATCTCGCCCTCTGTTGGCTCAAGCAATCGCATTAAAAGTCGACCAGTCGTTGATTTACCACATCCGGACTCACCTACAATGCCTAATGTTTCTCCTTCAAAAACTTCAAAGGAAACATCATCCACTGCCTTTACGTCTCCAACCTGTGTATTCAAAGCACCCTTCCGAATGGGGAAATATTTTTTCAAACCATCAACTTTCAACAACACTTTCGACATGTTGCTCCACCTCCTGTTTCTCTAGTAAAAAACATCTCGATTTATGCCGCTCTGTTGCTTCATATAAAGGTGGTGTTTCTTGTACACAACGGTCCATCGCAAATTCGCAACGCGCTGCAAAACGACAGCCTTCCTGAATACTTCCAGGCTTAGGTACACTACCTGGTATAGAGTATAGATTGTCCTTTTTATAACGCATATCCGGTACAGATTTAATAAGCCCTTGTGTATAAGGATGCTTTGGATTAACGAATATCTCCTGAATAGGTGCCTCCTCTACAATCTGACCTGCATACATCACAATAACTCGCTCGCATGTTTCTGCTACAACGCCTAAATCATGTGTAATTAATAATACAGCTGTATTTAAACGTTTATTTAAATCTTTCATAAGCTGCAAGATTTGAGCTTGAATCGTAACATCTAATGCAGTAGTCGGCTCATCAGCAATCAATACCTTCGGATCACAGACAAGTGCCATCGCAATCATGACCCGTTGTCGCATCCCTCCCGATAGTTGATGTGGGTAATCTTTTAATAATTCCTCAGCTCGTGGTAAACCTACTAGTTTCATAATCTCAATTGCCCTTGCAAATGCTTCTTTTTTCGACCATTTTGGATTATGAATTCGAATCGCTTCTTTTAGCTGATCCCCAATTGTAAACAAAGGATTTAAGGATGTCATAGGCTCCTGAAAAATCATTGCCACATCTTTCCCACGAATTTTCTGCATTTGTTTATCAGATAATGTTACGAGGTTTTTGCCATCTAATACTATTTCACCACCTGTTATTTTTCCAGGTGGCGATGGTATTAATCCCATAATGGACAGTGATGTGACACTTTTTCCACTTCCCGACTCCCCTACAATCCCTAATATTTCTCCCTCATGAACAGAAAAATCGATATCATCTACGGCAGGAATTTGTCCATCATCTGTAAAAAAGGTTGTCTTTAAACCTTTTATTTCTAGCAGCTTTTTTCTCATGATCAATCGCCCCATCCTACCCATATTTTCACTTAATTACATTCACTATCACTCAATTCCCTATTTTCAGATAATTCTAACCAAAAACTACTGCTCTTTCAATCATTATTATTCTGCAATTAACATAGATTTTCTACATCGTTCGAGTTCTATATTAATATTGTCTTATTAATCGATAATATTTTAATAATATAACAAAAAAATAGCCTTCCGTTTATGTTTAAACGGAAAGCTATTTTTAGATTATTGACTCATTCCAAAATACGGATATTACTTTTATTAGTTGATTGGAGTGAGTTGGGCGACTCCTTGGGGATCAGCGGATAGAGGAACGAAGGCTAAAACCATCACGTCCTGTGATAACGCCTTCGTGACCAACATCCTGTTGCCCCAAGCGGCTCATCGGACGCCCCCAGGAAGCTCTGCTCTGCGCGAAAGCGAAGCGTCAGCGGCAAATGTTTTATCTGTGCGAAAGCGAAGCGACAGCAACAATTGTTTTATCTGTGCGAAAGCGAAGCGACAGCAACAATTGTTTTCTGTAGCGAAAGCAAAGCGTCAGCTACAAAGCGCCCAGCTGGAACGGAAATCAACCCCACGTTATGATGGTAAGCCAGATTTTTTCTATTATAGCATGGTGTATCAATCTAAATGTTGCACCTGGAATAAATTGAAGTAAGTCCCCTCTTTTTGCATTAATTGCTCATGAGTACCACTTTCAATTAATTGTCCATGATCTATAACAATAATTTTATCTGCATGTGTAATTGTAGAAAGTCGGTGAGCAATTATAATGGTCGTGCGTTCATGTGCAAGTACATCCAATGATTCTTGAATAAGTGCCTCACTTTCTAAATCTAAAGCAGAGGTTGCTTCATCCAATATTAAAATAGGAGGATTTTTTAAAAATACACGAGCGATTGCTACTCGCTGCTTTTGCCCACCTGATAACTTCACACCGCGCTCCCCGACCTTTGTGTCATAGCCATTTGGTAAACTCATAATAAAATCATGTGCATTTGCCGCTCTTGCAGCAGCAATAACCTCTTCATCAGAAGCTTCTGGCTTACCCATTAAAATATTCTCTTTTACCGAATCACTGAACAAAATATTATCCTGTAACACTATTCCAATTTGTGAACGTAAAGAGTGTAATGATATATCACGTACATCATATTCATCAATAGTCACTGCGCCACTCGTTGTATCATAAAAGCGAGGAATTAAACTTATGATCGTTGATTTTCCTCCACCGCTCATTCCTACAAATGCTACTGTCTCTCCAGGGTTAATCGTGAAATTGATGTTGTTTAAAATTTGTGAGCCCTCTTCTTCATATTGAAAGTTCACATTGTCAAAGCGGACTTCACCCTTTACTCGTGGTAGCTCTAAGGCATTTGCCTTGTTTTTTATTTCATAAGGTTCATCTATTAATTCAAACATTCGATCCATTGATGCAAATGATTGTGTTAACATCGTTGATGAACTTACAAGACGACGAAGTGGACCATAAAGTCGTTCGATATAGGCGATAAAGGCTACCATTGTCCCAACTGAAAGTGGACCATTAATAACCTGATAACCTGCATAAGCAATGACTAGGAGAGGTGCTACATCCGTGATGGTATTCACCACCGCAAAGGATTTAGCATTCCATTTTGTATGGTCTAGTGCCTTTTCTAAAAATTCACCATTTGCTTCATCAAATAATTTTTGCTCATGCTTTTCTAGCGTGAAGCTTTTAATAATGCTCATTCCAGCTACACGTTCATGCAAATAACTTTGCACACCCGCAAGCGCTTGTGATCGTTTACGTGTTAAAGATCGAAGTTTACCAAAGAAGTACTTCACACTAAATCCATAGAATGGGAACGCAACTAATGCTACTAGCGTAAGCTTAACATCCATGGCAAGCATAATACCGATAGCAATAACAATTGTTGCAAGGTCAAGCCAAACGTTCATCAAGCCTGTCATGATAAAGTTTTTTGTTTGTTCCACATCATTAATCACTCTTGAAATAACATCGCCAGCTCTTGTATTCGCATAGTATCTTAAACTTAGTCGCTGTAAATGTGCATATATTTGTTTTCGAATATCGAAAAGCACTTTGTTGCTGACATGCTGAGCATAATATTGACGGTAATACTCGATCGGTGGTCGAATAATAAAGAATACAATGATCGTACCACCTAACCAATAAAATAGTTCTTTTGTCTTCTCTGCATCCGTTAGATGATCTGCAGCGATAATATCATCTAACACAATTTTTATGAGCAATGGGATAAATAACGGAATCGCAAATTTCACTATACCAATTAAAATTGTTAAAATAATTTCCCATGTATATGGTTTTACAAATTTCATATAACGCTTTATACTACCCAATTTATTATCACATCCTTATTTTAAAAGCCTCGCTCTTATGTAATACATAAAAAGAAACAGACATCCACAAACTGAATGCCCAAACGTATTATAGCAATATTTTGTTTTAAGTACATTTAATTTAGCTTTATCACTAACTATTTTACAATTCGATTGTTGAAGACATAAAAAAACACCCATTAGTAAAACTAATAGGTGCAACTAACAATCATCTGCTTGCATATCGAGCTGAAACTTATAACGGCTCGTCCAGGCATCGATGAAATCAGGTGCAAAGGGTCCTCTTTTTTGTTGAATCCAGCTAATTAATTTATCGACATTGCGCTTTAAAATTTTATCTATGACATCTGGATAAGACATTTCCTTACGATGTAGCTCATATTCATCCTCATCTAAGAGTGAATAAGACAGATCAGGGAAAACTTTAATATCTAAATCATAGTCAATATATTTAATGGCATTATTATCGAAAACAAATGGTGAGCTTAGATTACAATAATAATACACACCGTCCTCACGTAGCATGCAAATGATATTAAACCAGTGCTCCGCATGGAAATAACAAATAGAAGGCTCTCTCGTTAGCCAAGTACGACCATCGGATTCTGTCACAAGTGTCCGTTCATTCGCACCGATAATGATATTTTTCGTTCCTTTTAAAACCGTTGTTTCTTGCCAAACACGGTGGATACGGCCATTGTGCTTATAACTATGTATTTGTATCGTTTCTCCTTCTACCGGTATTGCCATTTTTGAAGCCCACCTTTTCGTCTATGCTACCTAAATCTAGCAGTCTCTAGTATATTATAGCAATGTGTACGCGAAAGGTGTAGTTAGAAAACCACAAATTTCCCTGCGCTCTTTTAAATCTGTACAAAATTTCGTTAATTTGAAGCGGATTTTATCATAACAACAACCCAATTGGAATTTTTTCGCTTTACTTATATATCAAATCGGATTTTTTTCTGAATTAGAGCCGTTCTTCCTCGCATCCGATCGCGATTTTTTGGGCTACCTGATCAGTTCTTCGTTCTCCTGAGCAGTTTCCTCAGCTACCCGATCAGTTCTTCTTTCTACCTGAGCAATTTCCTCAGCTACCCGATCAGTTCTTCTTTCTACCTGAGCAATTTCCTCAGCTACCCGATCAGTTCTCTGGCCTACCTGAGCAGTTTCCTCGCCTACCCGATCAGTTCTTCTTTCTACCTGAGCAGTTTCCTTGGCTACCCGATCAGTTCTTCTTTCTACCTGAGCAGTTTCCTTGGCTACCCGATCAGTTCTTCGCTCTACCTGAGCAGTTTCCTTGGCTACCCGAGCAATTCTCCGGCCTACCTGAGCAGTTTCCTCAGCTACCCGATCAGTTCTCTGGCCTACCTGAGCAGTTTCCTCGGCTACCCCATCAGTTCTCTGGCCTACCTGAGCAGTTTCCTCGGCTACCCGATCAGTTCTTCGTTCTACCTGAGCGGTTTCCTCGCCTACCCGAGCAATTCTCCGGCCTACCTGAGCAGTTTCCTCAGCTACCCGATCAGTTCTTCTTTCTACCTGAGCGGTTTCCTTGCCTACCCGAGCAATTTTCTCATCTTGCTATATAAAAAATAAAAAGGAGCTGCTTTTTAATCTTTTCGATTTTAGACAGCTCCTTAGAGGTAAATGCAATTATGCAATTACAAAGTGTTATTCACCAAGATCTTGGTTAGTTTTATTGAAGTTACCTGAAGCTTGAGTTTTATTTTGCTCCGCTTTAGCATTTTGCTTTTGCACTTCATTAACGTCTGTTTCATAACCAAATTCTTGACTTTGACGTTGCATGTTTTTATTCGGTTGTAAATTTTGGTTGTTGTTTTGCTTTTTCATTATTCATTCACCTCCACGCTCATTATTGTGTACCGAGGTGAATGATTTTATGCTCATAAATTTTTATAAATTTTATTTTCTTGATTAATCCTTAATTTCTTGCCAAATTTTCAGCATTGGAACGGGCATTGGTAATAATTCTATTTGTTCTCGAGTCAGCCATTCGCCCTTTACTGCTGAATTGCATTTCATAAAATAGCTATTTATATGCCATGTTAAATGTGAAAAAACATGTTTAAATGTTAACAAATCCTGTTGCGATTGAACATTCATAGCATAATCTTTAATAAAAATATCTATTGAATCTTTACCGTGCTCAAGCATTGGAAACTGCCATAGGTTAGCTAGTAAACCTTCTGCAGGACGCTGCTCCAATAAAATTCGACCTTTGTCATCTTGGCATACAAGCACATCGTATGTGATATGCTTCATCTTTACTTTTTTAGATTTGATAGGTAATTTTTCAGGCTCACCTTCATTAAAAGCCGTACAGTATTCGCGAACTGGACACAATAAACACTTTGGTGAAGTTGGCGTACAAATAAGTGCACCCAGCTCCATTAAGCCTTGATTGAAGGACGATGCATTTTTAGGATCTATCAATTCTTCAACAGCCGCTTCAAAAATCTTTTTAGTCTTTGGAGCTGCAATATCATCATCAATATTAAGCACACGACTTAAAACGCGCATAACATTGCCATCAACCGCATGTTCGGGCTTATTATAGGCAATACTTAAAATAGCTCCAGCAGTATATGGGCCTACGCCTTTTAATGTTGAAATCTCGTGGCGATTATCGGGTACTATCCCACCGTAGTTTTCTAATACCTCACGAACACCTGCCTGTAAATTACGAGCACGGGAATAATAGCCGAGGCCTTCCCAATGCTTTAATAAGTATTCTTGTGGAGCTTCCGCGAGTAATTCTAACGTTGGAAAACTTTCCATGAAACGATTGTAATAAGGAATAACTGTGTCGACACGTGTTTGCTGTAGCATCACTTCCGATACCCAGATTTTATAAGGATCCGTAGTATGTCTCCAAGGCAAATCACGTTTCTCAACATTAAACCATGCGACTAAAGATTGTCGAAATTTTGTTACATATGGATAATTCACAGTGACCTCCTGCGTCTTTACGATTTTATTTATGGTAAAAAGAGTATACAATTAAGAAAAGACCATTGTCAGAAACGACAAAAAACGTCAAAATTTTTCCAGCTTTAAAACGACTGTCTTAATAAAGTAAATATCAGGTATTACGGATTATTGAAATATACATGTATGCAATTGTACTCTTTTTTGTTGCATACAAGGAGTGGATATTTTTGGATTCAGGCACACATTTCGTTATGGGTATTGCCCTCGGCGGTCTTGCATTAGTCGACCCCGTTGTAGCAGATCATTCAATGACCTTTACCGCAGTAATGGCAGGTACGATCATTGGCTCACAGTCACCTGATGTCGATACAGTGTTAAAACTACGCAACAACGCCGTTTATATTCGACATCATCGAGGAATTACACATTCACTACCAGCAGTAGCTCTTTGGCCCATCTTAATTACAGCGGTTTTAGCACTTATTATTCAAGACGCAAATGTGTTTCATTTATGGCTTTGGACATTTTTCGCAGTAGCACTTCACGTCTTTGTTGATATTTTCAATGCTTATGGTACACAAGCGCTTCGACCATTCTCTAGAAGATGGGTGGCACTTGGTGTCATTAATACATTTGATCCTATTATTTTTACGCTACATTGCCTTGGCATTTTACTTTGGGCATTTGGTGCAAATCCAGTTTGGACATTTAGTATCATGTATCTCATTATTATCGTTTACTACATTTTACGCTTTGCAGTCCAAAAGGCTGTAAAGAACGCTGTGCATAATACCATACAGGATGAAGAGTATGTCATAGTAGCCCCTACAATGCGATTCTTGCACTGGCGAATTGCAGCAAAATCCAAAACGCATTATTACGTTGGGCGCGCTTATGGGCGAACTGTGAATATTTACGATAAATTTGAAATAAAACCTTTACCGAAAACGCCTCTTATCGAAATAGCATTGAAAGATCGCAATCTCGCTGCTTTCGTGTCATTCTCACCATTGTATCGTTGGGAAATTTCAGAACTCGATAATGGCTTAACAGAAGTAAGATTAATTGATCTGCGTTACCGTAGTGATAATCGCTATCCGTTCGTTGCTGTCGCTCATTTAAACGATGACAATGAGATTATCACTTCATACACAGGCTGGATTTTCACCGAAGATAAACTTCAGAAAAAATTACAGGTTGGCGCAAGTAATTAAACATCAGCAAACCCTGACCAAGTATTGGTCAGGGTTTTGTTATTGCACCATATCATCACTAGCATCAAGTAAATGTGCGTATTTGGGATTGCGTCCTGCAAATGCATGCAGTTTATCACCGTAGCTGGTAATTAATTGACGCACTAAATTTTCAGTGTAATCAGCACCACGATAGGAGTAGCCAGCTTTTGCAGAAGTCGATTCAAAATCACTCCATAAAAGCTCAATCCATACTCGTGCACGCCCTACTGACATTTGCGGGTTTTTTGCAAGTAATTCAGCAGTTAGTTTTTCAATTTTTTCTTCCATTTATTTGCCCACCTTTACAGGAGATAGCATGGAAACAGGTAAAGCCTCTTGGTATTTTTCGCCCCCTAAGCGATGTCCCCAAGCAAAGCGTCCTTTTAAATAATCCACTTGGAAAAATTCATTTTCAGAACCGTCAATACGATACATTTCTCCAGGAATTATTGTATCCAAATCCACTAAATAAGCAGCCGCCATTAAAGCCTTACGCTCATATACTGCGAATTCATTGATGATCCCTAGCTGCTCCGCCTTACGTGCCTTTTCCTTTATCATAGCTATTTCCTCACGTAATTCGTGCTCTGACATCGCAGCATAATTTTTTTCGTTCATTCCTCATTCTCCTTCTCTTCTATAAAACGATCTATAACTTCTATAGGAAACCCCTTTTGATAGAGCGCCTGTTTTATTTTCATTTTCAATTCATAACCAGTATACTTCGATGAATACTTTTTCCAAACTTTTTCGCCTTGTCCAGCAAGTAGCTGTTGCCATTCATCTTCATCTTGTTCAATCTCTATTTGACTTAGCACATCATCTACAACACTAAAAGAATAACCTTTTCGCATTAAAAAATCTTGAATTTTAGCTTTTATTTGTGTTGGTGTTTTCTTTTTTTCCGATCGAATGACCTTCTCAGCCAATTGTGTTGCAAGCTTCACCTGTTCCGCATGACTGTACGTAGCAAGTACCTCATCCTGTAAGCTTTTATCAATTCCTTTTTTCATAAGGTCTTGTCTAATTGCCTTGGGTCCCTTTTTCATCGTAGCTTTTTTCGTATTAAGTAATGCCTTGGAGTAAGTTTCATCATTTAAAAAGCCGTATGATTTAAGCTTTTGTATAGCCTCTAAAATAACAGCTTCCCCAAATTCTAACGTGAGAAGCTTTTTCTTTACTTCATGCTCGCTACGCATTTGATAAGATAAAAAATTTAACCCTTTATTAAAAGCTTTTCGAATCTCATCTTCATAGGCAATTTCTTGAATATCAAATTCCTCAAGCACTTTTCCCTTCGTTAATCCAAATTGAATGAGAATTGCCTCATCTACAGGAAAAGCGTATTCTTCGTTCAAATATATATTATAACGTTCTGGATTGTTTTTTTGACGTGCAATTTTCGTAATAATACGCATTAGTAACACCTCACCATTTACCATTATAACATTTTTCGCGGGTATTGCTTTTTTCCCGTAGGCATATTCTATGTTCGTGGGTGTTCACTTCTCTTCCGCGAGTATTTTCCCGTTTCGCGCGGGTATTATTAAAGAGAGAGCAAAACATTTATATGAATGAAAGGTCCATGTACTACCTACTTTTTTAGAAAAACATCATCATCATTTTGTATTTAAATTCCCTAATTTAAAAGAAGCACTTCAAGATTTATTGTATTAAATCAACTAGGATAATTTTTTAAAAAACACGCATTCTAATGAAAAAGAAAGGATGCGTTTTTATGTGGAAACAGCATATAGTAGGAGCGGTCATCGCTACTTTTATTATTGCCGCGGCAATTAGCTTTAATCCATATTCGGCTGCTAGCTCTGATGAATACCATTGGGGATTAAAGCGAGCGAAAAACGGTGAACCAGCTGAGGCTGGGGCACAGCTTGATCAGCTACTTGAGAAGTATGGTGCAATTTATAAAGGTAAGCCAGATAAAAAAGTTGCTTATTTAACCTTTGATAACGGCTATGAAAATGGATTCACGGAAAGCATTTTGGATACATTGAAGAAGGAAAACGCA
Source organism: Lysinibacillus sp. NPDC056185 (assembly GCF_047737915.1). NCBI lineage: Bacteria > Bacillati > Bacillota > Bacilli > Caryophanales > Bacillaceae > Lysinibacillus > Lysinibacillus sp. NPDC056185. Next base: position 75,749 of record NZ_JBLLLQ010000020.1, on the reverse strand, counting down.
CCAGCTACCTTCTTTTTAACTGGTCATTATTTAGAAAGTGCCCCTGATTTAGTAAAACGCATGGTTAAAGATGGACATACTATCGGCAACCATTCATGGGGGCACCCAAATATGGCGAGGCTTACGCCAGATGGTATGCGTAGTGAATGGAAGAAACTCGATGATAAGTTACGTGAATTGACGGGTATTGAACGTACAACATACGCTCGTCCACCTGAAGGTATATTTAACGCAAAATTATTAGAGGTCGGAAATGCTGAAGGCTACCGTCATATTTTCTGGTCCGTTGCCTTTAAGGATTGGGAAAGGGATGTACGTCGTGGCGCAGATTATGCGTACAATGCATTAATAGAACAGCTACACCCTGGTGCCGTAATATTAATGCATACTGTTGCACAGGATAACGCTGAAGCTCTCCCAAGGTTTATTGCCGAAGCGAAAAAACAAGGCTATACATTTTTATCCCTTGACGATTTAGTTTTAGAACATGAAGATCTTCCTGTCGCTTTGCAATCGTCTACTCCTTAGTTATAATGGGGAGATGATATTAAAAGAACAGGGACGTGGAACGCTTGACGCAACAAACATCAATGGAAGTTGGACAAAAATTTCCTCTAACAATAAAAAGACTTGGTATTAATGGCGAAGGAGTAGGCTTTTATAAGCGTAATGTTGTATTCGTAAAAGGCGCTATTCCTGGTGAAGAAATTACAGCACTAGTAACTAAAACACAGCGAAACTTTGCTGAAGCAGAAATAGTAACTATTCGTAAAGCTTCAAAATATCGTCAGGAAGCACCATGCCCAGTTTACAACGAATGTGGCGGCTGCCAGCTTCAACATATGACATATGAAAAACAGCTAATCGAAAAGCGTGATATCGTAATTCAAGCATTAGAACGTTATGCTAAGCCTTTAGCTAATACAGTTGAAGTTCGCAAAACTTTAGGGATGGATAATCCATGGAATTATCGTAACAAAAGTCAGTATCAAGTACGTAAAGAGGGTAAACGTGTCTATGCAGGGCTATTTGCAGAAGGTAGTAACAAGTTACTGAACATCAACGATTGCCTTGTTCAACATCCGGTTACATCAAAAATCACAGTGGCAACGCGTAAAATTTTACAAAAACTGAATATTACTATTTACGATGGCCGTACGCTTGATGGCTTAGTGCGTACGATTGTAGTACGTACTGGGATTCGTACTGGTGAAACACAAGTCGTGCTCGTTACAACACGTAAAGAAATTCCACATCAGGCAGAACTCATTGCACGTATTAAAAAAATCGACCCAAGTATCGTTTCGATTGCCCAAAATATTAACCGTGAGAAAACATCGTTAATCTTTGGCGATGAAACGATTGTCCTCGATGGCAAGGAAACGATTCATGAGGAGCTTGGAGAATTAGCCTTTGATTTATCAGCTCGTGCCTTTTTCCAACTGAATCCAACACAAACCGTTCATCTTTACGATGAAATTAAAAAAGCAGCAGCATTAACAGGCAAAGAAACAGTTGTTGATGCTTACTGCGGTGTTGGAACAATCGGTTTATGGCTAGCTGACAAAGCAAAAGAAGTTCGTGGAATGGACGTTATTCCAGAAAGCATTCAGGATGCACGTAAAAATGCACGAAACCATGGCTTCAAGCATACAAAATACGCAGTCGGTACTGCAGAAAGTGTTTTAGCAAAATGGCGCAAGGAAGAATTTACACCTGATGTTATTACAGTTGACCCACCACGCACAGGTCTAGCACCAGAATTCATCCGCACAGTGTTGAAGCTAAAACCGAAGCGCTTTGTCTATACATCGTGTAATCCATCAACTTTGGCGAAGGATTTAAACGAATTATCGAAGTTTTATGATGTAGAGTATATTCAGCCGGTGGATATGTTCGCACAAACCGCACAAGTGGAGTGCGTGGCGAAGCTTGTGTTGAAAAATAAGTAATAAAAACGGGCGTCCTCAAAAAATGAGAGACGCCCTTTAAAAATTCTAAAAGAGAATTAAACAGAAAAAATGCGTCCTCAAAAATGAGAGACGCCTTATATGTATTGCACAGCTCTAGCTGCCTGGTGGATGACGGACGGTCCAGAAAAATCAACACCTTAACCAGTAGCCCAGGATTTAAAAGAATTTTATGCTTTAAGTTTTTAGCTTTAATACGAAAGAACTTTGAAACGTAAACTTTGGACTTTTAACTTTAATCTTTGAGCTTTTATCTCCGATTATTTGAATTATCCATTGTAGTAAGACATGTTTCTGGTTTTAACTCGCACACATGTCTTGAAGCGCGAGCGACTTATCGTTTTCCGTTTTCGCTAGGCCATGCATATTTTGTTAGGCTTGCACTTCAATAAATGTAGTTGCGTTTGATTCCGATAATACAGCGTCGACCTCTGATTCAAATTCTTCAATTCGATTACTTAACGCTTCGATTTTCTTTTTAACATTCATCGGATCAATTAACTCGTACTCGTTTCTTTTCATAAATGTCTCTGTATGTAATTTTACTTCTTCTGGAGATTGTTTATCTTTATTTCCTAATATATTAACTAAATACGTTTCTAGTTTTCCTGGCAACGCATCATTTTCTTTTGCAACCGTATTTATTGCTGAACGATATTGCTGTTGCATGACTTCTAACAGTTCCTTTTCATATTGAATGGACTGTTTGCGTTCAATCGCTTCTGCTACAGTCATTTCTTCTTTTCCCACTATTACTTTTGTTTTAGCATTAGACTGTACAACTAGCGCCTTAATTCGGTTGCGATAGTCAACTAAGCTAACTACTTTATCGTATGAGGCTTGCATTTGCTTTTCATATTCTTGAATCTCTACACCATTAATTTTGCTATTGCTTTTACGATTAGCTAACACTGAACTAACTTCATGCGTTGCTGCTTCGATGCGGTGATTTAGCATCTTTAATTCTGTTAATGCACGGTGGATCGATAATTTTTTATATTCTGCCATGTGTTAATCTCCTCATTATAATTAGTATCTTAGTTAGTGTTCTTCTATTATATAGAGGTAGAAATCCAAAGTCCAAATATTACTATCTACAAATATTATTTGATTTTATGTTTACTTGTCTGTATAATATCATTCTAGGTGCCAAACCTATGTGACTTGGACGGAACATCCTTGTCACGCAAAGAACGCCATAACAGCACGGATTTGCTGGGCGTTTTTTGTTTTATGAGCGGGAGATGAGCCCCGCTCTTTTATTTTGTCCAAAATTATACGTTGCTTAAAAGTCTCCGAGCTGACTCTTTTTTTCCGCTTCAAGGATCATTCCAAAAGACAATGCCCCTTACATCGACACTGATCGCTTATTTTTATTTCGCCCAAATACTAGTAAAACAATGGCTATAGCTAGCAAAAGCATCGCCACTAATAAAAGGAAGCTGTAATTTACATATTCTAAATAAACGCCTCCTAAAAATGGCCCTGTTAAGCTACCGATACTAAGAGCAATACCGCAAAGCAGATTTCCTGTTGGTAGTAGCTCCTTTGGTGTTAAGTCAGCCATAAAGGTAATACCTAACGAAAACATCGAACCGACTAATGTACCTGTAAAGAAAAATGCTACGGCTACTGCCATTTGTGAATGTTCTACAAAACTTGCAATGCCAAAAATAACAGCCCCACCAAATGAGCCTATCATCAAGACATTGCGTCGTCCTAATTTATCCCCTATAGCTCCAAGTGGTACTTGTGTCAAAATCCCACCAAATGTAAAGACTGATAAAATAATAGGAATCATATTCACATCGAAACCTTTACGTAACGCATAAACTGGGAACAAAGCATTTAAAGAGGATTCTAAAAACCCATAAACAAATGGCCCTAAAAATGCAATCCACCCGAATGCGATAGCCATTTTATAACGATGCCAACCCCTTGCATGTAAGTCTCCCGTTAATCGCTCTGGTTTTTCATTTTGTAGAAGGAAGACAAAAGCCCATGCCAATAAGCACATAATCGAGGACACAATAAACGGTAATGCTTCTGAAACTTGTATAAGTTTCACCATCAAAGGACCGACCGCAAAACCTGTACTAAAGGACAAGCCGTAAATGGCCATACCTTTTCCTAAGCTTTTATGATCCGTTGTGCTTGTAATCCACGTCTGTGTTGCAAAATGTAATGCATGATCCCCAATTCCAATGAGTAAGCGGAGGGTAAACCAAAAGGTCACACTCTTCCATAAAGGAAATGCAAGCAGTGAAGCGAAGACAAGTGCACCGCCTATTAAAATAATTGGTTTGTAGCCCCATTTTCGTAATGGCTGCTCGATAAACGGTGAGATCAATAAAGTTCCTATGTATAGACTTGTTGCGTTCAATCCATTCAACGCAGAGGAAACTCCATCACGTTCGAAAATAATTGAAATTAACGGTAAAAGCATCCCTTGTGAAAAACCTGAAATAGATACAATTAACACTAGAATGGCAAATCTTTTTTTGTTGTAATCTGAGAAGTATGTCATCATTTCCTCCAACATCAAGTCATTCTATCAAATAACAGCATTACAAAAAGCCTTAGCGCTCACCACATGTGATTTTACGCTAAGGCCTAACTAATACTTATCTCCATTTAATTGTATAAACACGAATTTCGACTTTTACATCGCCGAGTACTTGTTTAAACTCCCTCCTTTTCGAGTTAGAGTTCTTTTGTTTTTTTAAATCAGCTCCTTTACTTTTTCTTAATATTAATTTAACACACACCTTCAATATTGTAAATATTCTGTCTATTGATTTTTACAAAATAATCTCTAAGTCCTAGGTGTTTGCCTAAACATTGAAATTTAGTCCCAAATCAGCTAAGATGAAGGGGATGAAATGAGGTGTATGTATGTCAAATCCAATCACTGATAAAAAACAGCAAATGAACTACTTAAAAGAGCGTCTTGAAATGTTTTTAGAAGTTTTAGATGCAATTGATCCTGAAACAACTGAATTAGAGGATATCGATCGTTTAATTCAAATGATGGATGATTTAGAAGACAAAATGGAGCAATTTAATGCTCGTGAACAATAACTACTAATCAATTTCGCCTTGGCGTAATTGCGTCCGGAGGCTATATAAAAGCAAGTGGAAAGCTATATATCCACTTGCTTTTTTTCTTGTCCATTTCCGGCTAGTAGCAATCCCAATTATATAGAACTTTACTAAAATCTTTACGTTTCAGCTCATCCTCTGTGATGAAAAAATTGCCGACCCCATCATCCCCCCAAACAATATGTTCCCCTACACTATCAATCTGAAGCAACAAAATTGTTGAATCTGTATAGTCGCCATATGCTCTTGGATCTTCTTGGGTAAAGAATGGATATCCTCCAATTTTATGACCTGAACTATTTAAAGTTTCATAAAATGAGTCTACTAAATTATCATTGTCTTCTATATTAGCAAGGATCTTCGCATATAGTTTTTCACTTCTAAAGTCATTTGCTGATAATGGTTCATAGCTTGTTCCAAAAGACAATGCCATTTCTTTTTCCACTGGAAAGAAAAATTCTTCTTCTTTCACTTCAACAAATGAGAAGTCTTGTACTAACTGCGACTCATCACTGACAATATGTTCGTGGAAAATGACGCAGAAACCCTCCTGATTTTGACCATTATCAAAATCTATCCCTAGAACATCATCATAACCATCAATATAAAACTGTAAGATTCCCTCTTCAGGGAAATTTGGTAAATGCCTAGGTACATCTGTAAAATTAATTTGTGCTAGTAATTTTAATGGCTGCCCTTCAGGACTTTTCGGATATTCCATTGACAGCGGAAAATACGGATCACCCGCAAACTTACTTTCAAATAAAGATGTTTTTCGTTCTTCCGTTTCAATAAATACAGTAGGCTGTATCGTTTCCTCTATTACAGACCGATATTGTTCAAATGCTTCGGGTAAATTAAGTAACTTCATATTATTACCTCCTAAAGGAAATTTAAATTTATTATAGAACGAATGTTCTTCTCGAGCAATCTTTATGGTGATTTGATCAGCTCGGCTCCAAAAGTGATCCGCTCCCATTATCTTCTAACACCTCAACGGCAGATAACATAATTTCACATTTAAATTTCCTCTTTTTGAGAATAGACCTATAATTCCAACCACAATGAGTTGAACTCTTTTTTTCATTAGTTGAAAAGAGTATAATGTAACGTGGAAATAATCAAATTTTCTATGGGGGGCAATACCAAATGAATATCCAAACTTTGGAGAAAAGTCTTTACGATTTAATTACTGAAACGTCTACAAATCTACCAAAAGACGTACGTCGTGCTATTAAGAAAGCTAAAGAAGCCGAGAATTCAGGTACTCGTGCTGCAATGAGCTTAGACACAATCTCAAATAATATCATTATGGCAGAAGATAATGTATCACCAATCTGTCAAGATACTGGTCTACCAACATTCAAAATTTATACTCCTGTCGGTGTAAATCAATTAGAAATTAAAGAAGCTATTAAAAAAGCTATTATCGATACTTCTGCAGATGCAAAATTACGTCCAAATGCGGTTGATTCGTTAACAGGTGCAAACAGCGGTAATAACCTAGGTGACGGTCTACCTGTTATGAAATTCGAACAATGGGAAAAAGACTATATTACAATTAAATTAATCCTTAAAGGTGGCGGCTGTGAAAATAAAAACATTCAGTATAGCCTACCATGTGAGATTGAAGGTCTTGGCCGCGCTGGTCGTGATTTAGATGGTATCCGTAAATGTATCCTTCACTCAGTATACCAAGCACAAGGACAAGGCTGTTCAGCTGGTTTCATCGGTGTAGGTATCGGTGGCGATCGCTCTTCTGGTTACGACTTAGCGAAAGAACAGTTATTCCGTCATGTGGAAGATACAAATCCAAATTCTGATCTTGCTAAATTAGAAGAATATGTTGTGAAAACTGCAAACACATTTGGTATCGGTACAATGGGCTTCGGTGGTGAAGCAACATTACTTGGCTGTAAAATTGGTGTTATGCACCGTATCCCTGCATCATTCTACGTATCTGTAGCTTATAACTGCTGGGCATACCGTCGTATGGCTGTGGACATCAATCCTCAAACTGGTGAAATTATTAACTGGCATTACCAAGAAGGTGAAAAAATTACATTTAAAGAAGATGAAGTTGCAGCAACAACAGAAGATACTACTACAGATGTAGTAGAACTTACTGCACCAATTACTGAAGAACAAATTCGTGCTCTAAAAGTTGGTGACGTTGTTTCAATTACTGGTCGTATGTACACTGGCCGTGACGCAATTCACCATCACTTAATGAGCCATGATGCTCCAGTTGATCTTAATGGACAAGTTATTTATCACTGTGGCCCTGTAATGGCAAAAGACGAAGAAGGCAACTGGACAGTAAAAGCAGCTGGTCCAACTACTTCTATTCGTGAGGAGCCATACCAAGGTGACATCATGAAAAAATTCGGTATCCGCGCTGTAATTGGTAAAGGCGGGATGGGACCAAAAACACTTGCTGCATTAGAAGAGCACGGTGGTGTTTACTTAAATGCAATCGGTGGTGCAGCACAATACTATGCAGACTGCATTAAAGGTGTTGAAGGCGTTGACCTAATGGAATTCGGTATTCCAGAAGCAATGTGGCATTTAAACGTTGAGAAGTTTACAGCTGTTGTAACAATGGACTCTCACGGTAACTCACTACACGCAGATGTAGATAAATCATCCCTAGAAAAACTTGCTCTACACGCAGAACGAGTATTCTAATAAAAGCGTTACGTTGAATAGCATAACTAGTTTTTAAGCTGTGGAGTACGCATAGCGTCAGCCATACTGCAAAGACGAATTTATAACTTAATAATTTATGGCTTATCACCAAAAGTTAGGTATGACATTTATTAAAACGTATGTCAGTTGATTGAAGTGAAGACTGGCCCTTAGGAAAGCGCCCAGCCGGAACGGACATCAACCCCACTTTTTAGTGATAAGCCGCCTGCACAAATTTGAGAAGCACAGAATATTCCTATGAATAACTGTGCTTTTCTTATGTTCAAAATTATTTCAAAAATCCTCAAATCGCCGCCATCTCAATCCCAGACTGCTTTTATCCCCACTCTTTAAAAATCCCTTCAAATTTCTTACTTTCTTTTTTAAAATACCTTTGTTATAATAATTCTAAATAAGAAAGGAGCTAATCGAAATCGATTTTCAATTAGATATTGTTTATATACATTGATTTACACGGGTTTTGATATTGATTTTCATTATCAGGAGGGATAAAAGTGGAACGTTCTAAACGAGAAAATTTCAGTTTAATTGAGAAAACAAAAGAACACGCTGAATTAATTGCTGCCCTTATAGCAGGTTTGTTTATTTTGCTTGCATGGCGTTTAGATACTAGCGGGCAAACAACCGCTTCTATTATTTTATATATTGTTGCATTTTGTGTTGGTGGATTTGCTAAAGCAAAAGAAGGTATTGAAGAAACCATTGAAAATAAAGAACTTAATGTTGAACTATTGATGGTATTAGCTGCAGTTGGTTCAGCTGCAATCGGTTATTGGACGGAGGGTGCTATTCTTATTTTCATTTTTGCTGTAAGTGGCGCTCTTGAAACATACGCAATGAATAAAAGTCATCGTGAAATTTCTGCACTCATGAACTTACAACCCGAAGAAGCTTGGCTTGTTCGTGGTAACTTTGAACCAATGAAAGTTTCTGTCTCTACATTACAAATTGGAGATCACCTACTCGTAAAACCTGGTGAACGTGTACCAGCAGACGGTGTAATCTTTAAAGGACAGTCTTCTATCGATGAATCCGCAATAAGCGGTGAACCGCTTCCAGTGGCAAAACGTGAAGGCGATGAAGTATTTGCAGGTACAGTGAACTTAAATGGTGCCATTACGATGGAAATGACAAAACCAAATTCTGAAACACTATTCCAAAAAATTATCCAGCTTGTACAAAGTGCTCAGAGTGAAAAATCTCCATCTCAACAATTTATAGAAAAATTCGAAGGTACTTACGTGAAAATTGCGCTACTTACCGTTGCCCTTATGATGTTTCTACCTCACTTTGTACTCGGTTGGGACTGGACAACAACTTTCTATCGAGCAATGGTACTCCTAGTAGTTGCTTCTCCATGTGCACTTGTTGCATCCATTATGCCAGCAACACTTGCAGCCATTTCAAATGGTGCAAAACACGGTGTGCTATTCAAAGGTGGCCTACATTTAGAACATCTAGGTGCATTACGTGCACTAGCGGTAGATAAAACAGGTACTTTAACACAAGGAAAACCAACCGTTACTGATTTTATTGTTCGAGAAGGATTAGACCGTGAAAATACAATGGCAATCCTCGCAGGTATTGAAGCACAATCGAACCATCCACTTGCTCAAGCAATTACTTTATTCGCAAGAAAAGAAGGGATCACACAGTTTGCTCAAGCCACTATAGAAGATATCCCAGGTTGGGGTATTAAAGGTTACGTAAATGAAGTCGAGTATCTTGTTGGTAAACCAGACTTTGTTGGTCTAGATGAGGCAAATGAATTTGCAAATGGTGCAGCAGAAAAACTTGCCTCAGAAGGAAAAAGCGTTATTTTTATTCGTGACCAAGATGGCATTGCTGCATTGGCAGCCTTAAAGGACACCGTTCGCAGTGAAGCAAAAAAAGCAGTATCATTACTAAAAGAGCTAGGCATTGATGTTATCATGCTAACAGGCGACAACGAGAAGACCGCTAAGGTAATTGCCAAGGAAGCAGGCGTGACAGAATACGTTGCAGAATGTCTCCCTGAAACAAAAGTGACTGAGATGAAACGTCTTCTTTCTGAACATAAATTTGTAGGGATGGTCGGTGACGGTATTAACGATGCACCCGCTTTAGCAACTGCAACTACCGGAATCGCTATGGGAGAAGGCACAGATGTTGCTTTAGAAACAGCAGATGTCGTTTTAATGAAAAATGACTTATCAAAAATTGCCTATGCAGTACGTTTATCACGTAAAATGCAACGCATCATCAAACAAAACATTTTCTTCTCTATCGGCGTTATCGTTTTATTAATTGCTTCAAACTTTTTACAAGTGGTCGATTTACCGCTAGGTGTAATTGGACATGAAGGAAGCACTATTTTAGTTATTTTAAATGGCTTACGTATGCTTAATAAAAACGCCTAAAAAACAAACAGCCTCGTATCACAAAGCGTGATGCGAGGCTGTTCTTTTCATATTCCTACCTATTCGTTAGTGTTTTCTGCTTCATAAGTTCTTTTTGCAATACTTTTTTCTGCATCGTCGCATTTAAAATGCCACCAAAAATTAAAATAATCCCCGTTAAATACAGCCAAAGCATTAAAATAATAACGCCTCCAATACTGCCATATGTAGCGGAATAATTCGCGAAATTATTAATATAAAAAGAGAAAGCATATGTTACTGCCAACCAGGCAAGAGTTGAAAACAATGCCCCTGGCCAAACCCCCATTAACTTTAAACGAGGATTTGTATTTGGAACAAATCTATATATTCCCATTAAAACTATAAAAATAAGTAGAGGCGGTATCGACCAACGCATTCTATGCCAGATTATTTCAAATTGCTCCTCAATGCCAACAATCGAAAATAAGAAATGCCCTACTTGTTGCCCAAAAACCGGTAAAAGTAGAACGACAGCAATAACGACGACGAATGCTAAGGTGAAAACAAGGGATAATCCTCGATCTAATAGACTCCCCCTAGTTTCTGTATCATAAGCCTTATTTAAGGCTCTAATCAATGCATTAATTCCTTTGGAAGCGGACCAAATTGTCCCAAGTACCCCGACAGATAATAAACTACTATTACGACTTGTTAAAATTTCATCTAAGGTATTTTCAACAAGCCTGTATACCTCGTCCGGCATAATATTCACTAGAAATGAATACACTTGCGTCGACTGTATATTCAAATACGGTAGTAATGTAACTAGAAAAATTAGTAGTGGGAAAAAAGACAGTAAAAAGAAATAAGCCAATTCCGCTGCAAGAGCTGATATTTCCACTCGCTGTATGCGTAGCATTAAATCTTGCATGAAGCCCCTTGATGTCATCACATCTACAGTGTCTTCGTCTGGTGAGACAAATGATTTCACCACACCAACAGCTGAATGTATCGATGCTTTTTTCTTCTCCATACAAATTCCCTCCTGTACGACAACTATTCTTTATCAGGCAAAGAAAAGGCTGATTTCGTGTCATTAATCATGCCTTCAATCGCGGAAGGTAATTCTTTAAACTCATCAACTTTATCAATGATTGAGTTGACATTTTCTGAAACACTTTCACATAGCACTTTAGTGGCCATTACTTTTTCCTCAACTAGCACTTGTAATTCCTCTCGGTTGGTTGCATAATACGATATTGCTTCTTTCATCTTTTTCGTTGAAGCTATTGTTTTTTCACGCGTTGTACGGTCCAACATACTTAATGCAGCACCAACTGTGGCACCAACTACGATAGATGCTAATAATTTACTTCGTCCCATATTAAATACCCCCTGCTTTAGTAAATATAATTAAACTGCTCACTGCCCTTATTCTACCCAATAACAGTCTATTTTTAAAGCAATGTCGAAATACAGTGTTGACATTTTTTTTATTCAATGAAATGATATTTTCGAGGATTACGAAAGGTAGGTTTAAATAATGGATTTATCAGTACCGTCAAAAGAAAACGTTATTTATATGATTGATCAAATGAAAGACAAGCTTCGCATGGTTAATGTCGATGCAATGAAATCGGAAAATTTCGATGAAGCTAATTACGAAGACCTAGTCTATTTATACGAAATGATCATGAAGCGCGATACATTTAGTCCAAGCGAGATGCAAGCTATCGTTGCTGAATTAGGAGCTTTACGCAAATAAATAGAAGTTTGTAAACAAAAAGCTATTAGCGATGAGGCACCAAAGCCGTTTGCTAATAGCTTTTTTCTATTTTGTATTTTTTGCGGCAGAACCATCCTCAGTTACAAGTGGTTGTATTAACACTTCTACACGACGGTTTTTCGCACGCCCTTCTTTAGTATCATTCGGTGCAACAGCACGGTTCTCACCGAAACCTTGTGTACTAAAGTTTCGACCATCTAACTTCGAGTTACTCTGCAATAAAAGTTCTGCGAAGTTCACTGCACGCAATACGGAGAGCTGTAAATTAGAAGAGAAATTTGGACCAGCCGGAACATTATCCGTATGACCAGTAACAACAATATTACGTGGCGGATTAGATACCAATACATCTGCAAGCTCTTTTGCTGTTGGCTTATACTCCGGTTTAATGTTCGCCTTCCCTGAATCAAACAGGATACTATCACGAATTGTAACAAGTAATCCTTCATCAGTCATCGCTGTTGCGAATTGACCTTCCATCTCATGAACAGCAATGAAATTATCAACACTATCTTTAATTTGAGCTAACTCCTGCTGATCCTTTAAGTAAGCTGAATTTTGCTGCGTTTGTGGTGTTTGATCACTTTCAGCATCCGGACTTTGTATCGGTGAAGGCTGCTCTAAAAAGCTTGTTCCACCATCAAATACTTGATTAAACACCGCTGACATTCTCTCTAGCTTTTCTTGGTCTACTGAACTGGATGCAAATAATATGATAAATACAGCTAATAGCAGTGTTAAAATATCTGCATACGGAACGAGCCAAGACTCATCGATATGTTCATCATGCTTTTTTTTCTTAGCTTTCTTTGCCAAGGCCGCCCGCCCCGCTTTCATCAGAAATTTGACGACGTTCTTCCATTGTTAAGTAAGACGATAATTTTTGTTCAATAACACGTGGAGCCTCCCCTTCTAAGACAGAAAGGATGCCTTCAATCATCATTCTTTTTTGTTTAACTTCGATAGCTGATTTACGTTTTAATTTATTCGCAAACGGATGCCATAAAACATAACCTGTAAAAATACCTAATAATGTAGCCATGAAAGCAGCTGAAATAGCATGTCCTAGCTTTTCTATGTCATTCATATCTGCTAATGCGGCGATTAACCCTACTACCGCACCAAGTACCCCTAAAGTCGGGGCATATGTACCAGCTTGTGTAAAGATTGCAGAACCACTAGCATGACGTTCTTCCATCGCTTCGACTTCTTCTGTTAGGACATCACGAATATAGTCCGCATTCTGACCATCAATTGCTAATGTAAGTCCATTTTTTAAAAAAGGGTCTTCAATCTCTGAAGCTTTACTTTCAAGTGCTAATAGACCTTCTCGGCGAGCTAAATCAGCCCATTGTGAAAACATCTTAATAATCTCAATATCATCTGCTAATTTTGTTTCTTTAAAAAGAATTTTAAATAGCTTTGGTACACGCTTTAACTCCTTCATGGGGAAGGCAATTGTTACTGCGGAAATTGTACCGAAGATGATAATTAGAATGGCAGCTGGGTTATAAAACGCACTTAAACTTACACCCTTTAGCACCATTCCTGTTAATAGCGCTACTAGCGCAAGTATTAACCCTACAATCGACGATATATCCATTCTAGAACCTCCAAATCTCCTATTAAGCTTTATTTCGTCTTTTTTTCCATAATTTTAATATAGTATAAATGTATTTCACATTTTTTTCGATGTAATAAATACTTTTTATTCACTTTTCGACCATATTTGATTATATTGAATTAAGAATAATACACTAAATTGTCTTTATTTGAAAAAAGTTAAGAATTTATTATTATTCTTCGACACAAAATTACTAAAATATGTTTGATTAGTCATAAAATCAGGATTAAATATCCAATAAAACCAACGCATTCATATAAGTAATTCGACTGACAATTAAAAACTAATTCAGATAATTACTAAAACGTCACATTAAAATGATATAAAACAGTTTGATGTCGATTTATTCGACAAAATACTTTTTTCGCACTCGCTACGAAAACGCTCCGAAAGACTCATTTTATTTCTTCCCATATTTAATCAATTATGCCTCGGCATAATTACATCTAGATTCGGCTTTGTGCTGGCACAAAGAACTTCTTTCACCAACTAAAGACTGAGACTTCTGTACCTGCCGCTACGCTTTCGGTACAAAAAACGTCACGGCTAAGCAAGGACAAGAAAATTTAAAATCAATTATTTCAACAGACGAAATGCACATTATTAAATAGCGTTAGTAACACACATCACCTATTGACAATCTGATTAGATGTCTCTATTTTTTTGCAAGGGATTGCCTATAACTTTTTGTTTTGAGAGTGGGAAGCGTTGTTCATTGGAGAGCTTTGGACTAATTCAAAGCTCAGTACATTACTTTATGATTATTTTGGGCAATTGAATATAGAAAACACTACCACGATTAGGTAAAAATAATTAATTTTCCGTGTTGTTAACTGGACAATTTAAGTAATTTATACCTACTAATATTAGTCTGGACTAGGTATGTTGTGGATGTCATAAATTCTCCTTAGATTTTCATAGTAACCTATTGTATAATTACTTTAGATAATATTGTAGATTATTTTAGTAGAGAGGGGCTTTTATTATGTTCATTACGACTGTATTAGGCTTTAGTGCCGTTTTATTAATCTCTTTGGCATTCTTCATCCACTACCTACAAGTTGGTTTGGATTCTAAGTCTTCAGTAACTGTAGATCCAAAACCAAACGAAAAATTTTAATTTTGTTGAAAACAGCTACATTATTGTAGCTGTTTTTTATTTATCTTCCGGCGGATTTTACGGATACTTAATTATTTCGATTTGCTAAATAAATTACTAAACTTCTTTTTTTTTCGCAAAAAATTGCGTGAATATTGTCATTATTGTTTGCATATTTATAGTTTTGCTCTAAAATAATTCCTGTAAGGAAGGGAGCAATCTTTCATGACAATGTTACAAGATATTCTTAAGTTTAATGAAGATTTCGTTCAAGAAAAAAAATATGAGCCTTTTATTACAACAAAGTATCCTGATAAGCGCATCGTTGTGTTATCTTGTATGGATACTCGACTTGTAGAACTGTTACCCAAAGCTATGAATTTGCGTAATGGCGACGTAAAGATCGTTAAAAGTGCTGGGGCATTAGTTAGTCACCCTTTTGGTGCAATTATGCGTAGTTTACTTGTAGCTGTTTATGAACTACAAGCAGATGAGGTGTATGTTGTTGGACATTACGACTGCGGTATGAGTGCAATTGACCCAGAAGCAATGCTAAATAAAATGGTTGCTAGAGGGATTACCCCTGAGACTATCGACACGATAGAATATTCAGGTTTTGATTTAAAAGAGTTTTTACGTGGCTTTGGTGACGTAGCAACAAGTGTAAAGAAAAGCGTCGATACAATTCGCAATCACCCGTTAATGGTTAAAGACGTGCCTGTTCATGGATTAGTAATTGATCCAAATACAGGTCGCCTTGATTTAATCATAAACGGTAGTAAACAATAATAAAAAAAGAAGCAGCTATCCTTCAAACTCTGAAAGATAGACGCTTCTTTTTATTGACCCTCTAAACGTGCATACATATAATGATCCACCCATTTACCATTAATGTACAGCAGCTTTCTCAAAAGACCCTCACGCTGGAATCCAGCCTTTTCTAAGACTCGGATAGAAGGATTATTTTGTGTTGAAACATAAGCCTCTACTCGATGTAAGCCTACTTGCTCGAACGCAAATTGCACGACCATATTAACTGCTTCTGTGACGATCCCTTTTCCAATATAAATTTCATCCATCGCATAACCAACAAACGCACTAGAATACGGTAAACGTTTTACTGCATAAAGAGCGATATGTCCTATTAGATTATTTGTACCCGGCTCAAAAATACCAAAAGTAAATTCCCTCTTTGAGTCCATTAAGTATAAGCATTCTTGAATTTTTTTATATTGAGCATTAATTGTATAGTATTCAGGTCGTTGTAACGGTTCATGTGTAGACCAAAAGTATTTATTGCGACTTACGAGATCGGTTAAACTTTGTGCATCTTTTTCATAAAATGTGCGAATGTAGCATTTCCCTCCTTGAATTGATACCACATTTTCACCCTTTTTCCTTAATAATCTCCAAATTTTAAGCACCATTTTTCCACACTAACCTTCCGATAATTATCAATACGTTTTAATGCCTGAGCTCATTTACCAATGGAAGAAACACCCACTAATTGCAGTTTTACTTTATTGTATGTAAAAAAAGATGCTGCTACAACTAAAACATCTCGTCTTGTTGTTACAGCATCCATAATATTATTTCACTTTTTGTTTTTGTTTTTTAGGCTTCTCCTCTAGCAATTCAAGGCTAGATGATTCAGCATCTTCTAAATGTGCTTTGCCTAATACATTCGTTAAATGAAGGCCACGTTTTTTTGCCTCACGTTCAATATGTGCTAATGTTTCTTGCAACACCTGTACACGAGCATATTGTTTATCGTCACCTGGTACTAGAACCCATGGCGCACTTTTCTTATCGGTCTTCTCAAACATTTCATTCGCAGCTTCTATATACTGAGGTGTTTTTTCACGATTTCGCCAATCTTCATCTGTTAGCTTCCAAGACTTATACGGATCCTCTTCACGTTCTTTAAAACGATTAAGCTGCTCCTCATCAGATACTTGAAGCCAAAACTTAATAACAATATAATCTCCTGATGTTAAAATCTTTTCAAAATTATTAATTTCTTCGTATGCACGAGACCACTCTTCTGTTGTTGCAAATCCTTCAATACGCTCAACTAATACACGACCATACCATGAGCGATCAAAAATAGCGATTTGTCCATGCTGTGGCAGCTTTCGCCAAAAACGTTGTAAATAATTATAGCGTAGTTCATGAGGCTGAGGTGCTGCAATTGGATGCACGACATAGCCACGTGGATCGGCACGTTCAATTAGACGCTTAATAGCGCCTCCCTTGCCAGCAGCATCCATACCTTCAAAAACTAAAATTAACCCAATTTTATTTTTTAATAAAAACTGTTGAGCATTTAACATTTCATATTGGAGTACTTTTAATTTCTTTTTATACATTTTCTTATCCAGTTTAACTGATAAATCTAGATCATTTAAATTTTGAGTCATTAAAACTTCACTCCTTACATTTGAATATTCTCATTGTACTAAAGAAATATATGAATAACTATTCAAATGGTAAATTGTAGATATTTTTAACGAAACAACACGATACATTGTTGGAAATTTCCGTTATAATGAAAATATAATGTTACAGTCCTATACTTATTTGTCTTTTCCCTATACAATTTAACACGAAGGGAGAGAAAACATGCCTCGATTTTTTTTGATGACAATAACTTTTATTGTCTCACTCATCCTAACCTTTTCATCCTATTTCATGAAAATAAACGATCATTCTTTTTTAGAGATCTTAAATCGTTTTCCAGTAATATTTGCACCGTTTAATGTTAGTTATATGATTTGGATTGTGGTTTACATGTTACTTGGTTATTGGTTAGTCATGAACCTAAAA
Source organism: Lysinibacillus sp. NPDC056185 (assembly GCF_047737915.1). Classification (NCBI taxonomy): domain Bacteria; kingdom Bacillati; phylum Bacillota; class Bacilli; order Caryophanales; family Bacillaceae; genus Lysinibacillus; species Lysinibacillus sp. NPDC056185. Next base: position 58,273 of record NZ_JBLLLQ010000020.1, on the reverse strand, counting down.
AAGACATCTATTCAACAGACTGTTCTCTATAGTAGCATATGTATTATGCAGGCGTTAGCAATTGTTGTTTGGCATCACGAACTATTTATCATGTCAATTATCAGTACGTTTGCTTTAGTACTGTATTTATTTAAATTGTACAAAACGTACCCTCTCAGCAATAATTCACTCACAGGTCGTATACCCTTCTCGGTTTATTTAGCCTGGGTTACATTTAGCCTAATGACAAATGTAAGCTTTACGCTAACATCTTATCAATGGAATGGTCTTGGCCTTAGTGATCCACTTTGGGCAGTTATTTTACTAACAGTTGGAGCAGCAATAGCGCTACATATTGGATTCCATTATTTTGATATTATCTACCCAAGTGTATTTATCTGGTCCTATATCGGGGTCGCATTACATAATGGTTTTGATGAGCTACTTGTGACAACTGCAGCCTTGTTTTTATGCGGAGTGCTACTTGTCGGTATATTATTTATTAAAAAAAATCCTGCCTACCAAAAATAAATTGGTTAGCAGGATTTTTAGCTTTTTTATTGTTCATCTAGAGAAGTTAAAATAATTGGTTTGTCTTTAGTAACGATAATTGAATGCTCGATTTGAGCAACTAATGATTTGTCTGGCGTAACGAATGTCCAGCCATCACCTGACTCTACAATATGCTCCGCTTTCGCTGAGATAAATGGCTCGACTGCAAGAACCATGCCTTCTTTCATAATTGTTGAATCCCAAGCATCGTAGTAGTTTAAAATATGATTTGGCTCATCGTGTAAAGAACGACCTAAACCATGACCTGTTAGGTTCATAATCACTGTTAAATCATTGGCATATGCTTCACGCTCAACAGCTTTACCGATTTGGTTTAATTTTGATCCAGCTTTTACTTTTGTCATCGCACGGTCGAAAGCACTTTTAGCTACGCGACATAACTTTTCTTTATCCTCATAGCCATCACCAACTACAAATGAAATGCCCGTATCAGCAAAATAGCCATTTAATGAACCAGATACATCAATATTTACGATATCTCCCTCGTTAATCACACGTTTACCTGGAATACCATGTGCGACTTCCTCATTCACACTAATACATGTGTATCCTGGGAAATCATACTCCCCTTTAGGTCCAGAAATTGCTCCTGCTTCTGCAAACATACGACCTGCAATTTCATCTAATTCAAGTGTTGTTACACCTGGTTTTGTAGCAGCCTTCATTGCCTCACGAATTTCAGCACAAATACGGCCGATTTTTTTAAATGCTTCAATCTCTTCTTGCGTTTTTACAATCATTTTTAACGTCCCTTTCATCTAATGTCTATTCATTAATATAACATAACTTTTTATACAAAAAACGCTAAATGCTTTAAATATTATATGCCATCATGAATTGTAAAGTGCTGAAAAACAGGCTCTTCACTATAGCGTGGGGTTGATTTCCGTTCCGACTGGGCGCTTTGTAGCTGACGCTTTGCTTTCGCTACAGAAACACATTTGTTGCTGTCGCTTCGCTTTCGCACAGAGCAAAGCTTCCTGGGGGCGTCCGATGAGCCGCTTAGGCCAACACGATGCTGGTCACGAAGGAGTTATCACAGGATGTGATGTTCTTAGCCTTCGTTCCTCTATTGCTAATCCCCAAGGAGTCGCCCAGTCTCCACTCCAATCAACTATATCCATGGATACGTTTTAACAAATGCCATCCCTATCTAGCTCTAAAAATCCTCCGCCTTTTGGATTCTTTTTAGGGTATAAAAGGTGGGTGTTCTAGTTTCAATAATAATAAAACCCTCCACTTATGTGAAGGGCATACTAATTATGATTTTCGTTGCATTAATTGAGGTGCTGCTGTAAATAGTAGAACACCGACAATCGCTGTTAAAATCGTTGCTGGTAGCATATATGTTCCATTGTAGATGATTGAATAAATCCACGCATTTTGATCGCCAGCATACTCTGAGAAAAATACAGCGCCCGCAATGGTATGTGCTGCATAACGTAAAAAGCCCGCTAATACAGTTCCTACAATAATATAAAGTGCCATTTTCTTTTTGTTTAAATCTTTGGCAGCATCGAGCACTGGTCGGCGAACAACGGCCGCCAAGCCTACTACTGTAAAGGCAACACCATAATCAAGTAATCCTTGTAGCCAATGTATAATATAGGCGCCAAACATTGTTTGCATCACACCAATAAGTAATCCCGTTGTCAGGCCAGGAATAAGGCCCCAGCGGAATGCTATTAAAATTATTGGTACCATCACTAGACTAACAGAGCCGCCTTGTGCCCATACTTTAAAGGAAACCTGATCTAGTACAAGGCCAATCGCTGCGAATATCGCAATCTCCACAAGCATTAAAAGTTTTTTATTGTCCATAAATATTCTCTCCTTTGTTCCGATGTAGGATACAAGAGCAGGAATAGAAATCAGTTGGCAAATATGTCCCTATCTGGCATCAATAAAGATAAAAAAACGATGCCAGGACAGAGCCTCACATCGTAAAAGTGTCGGTTTCTATCCACAATCCCTACGCAAGTGTTAACTTACAGGTTCGAAGAGTCAAGGCATTACGTGCCCAGTCTCAGCTGACATCATCAGCTCCCCTTGTGGTCGTTACATCTTAATTTAATTGAACAACCTCATTGTACGCAAACACTGTTACGATTACAACCTCTTCCACATTTTTTTTTGAAACTTTATCGTTTTTCATGCGTAAATATTAAAAAAGGAGGTACTACTATGGAGAACCAAAAAATTTTATCTGCCTTTAGTTATCTCAGTATTTTATTCGCACCCTTTATTGTGCCATTAGTCGTTTACTTTGTTACAAAAGATAGCGACGTAAAGAGGCACTCTATTCGAGCACTGATTTCGCATATAATTCCAGTCGCATTCGGAATCATATTCTTTGCAGTCTTTGTCTTCTCAACTTTATCATTCAACACCAATTTTGACGGTAGTAATAATTTTCTTATCATTTGGTTTGCTTCATTCGCAATTTACATTCTCGTTTCATTAGGAGTCGTTATTTGGAATATTGTTCAGGCTGTTCGCGTGATCCGATAAGTTTCATCTCAACCTCTCCTTAAACAGATAGTACTTAAGGAGCTGTTATTTTGTGAAAGTATCTAAAGTTGTTAAAACCGCTGTAAAATTAGCACCTATCGTTATCCCGATTGTCAAAAAAGTAATCGCTGCAAAAAAAGGAACAAATCCTAACGTAACAAAAAAATAACATAAAAGGCGTATTTCCATATAAACAGAAATACGCCTCTTTGTTATTTCACTTCAAAATATGTTTGACTGTGACCGTTCATTGCTTTTTCAACATGCAACACAGCAGGCATTGTAGCTTTTAACTCTGCAACGTGTGAAATGACTCCAATCATGCGTCCGGAATCTTGTAAATCAATAAGCGTATCAATCGCCTTATTTAATGCTTCTTCATCGAGAGAACCGAAGCCCTCATCAATAAACATCGTTTCAATGCGGATATTACCTTGAAAGCTTTGAATGACATCTGCCATCCCAAGGGCAAGACTTAAAGAAGCATTAAACTTTTCTCCCCCTGATAGTGTTTTCACATCTCGTAATTGATCTGTATAAGCATCATACACATCTAGTCCAAGCCCACTTTGCTTAGCATGCTTTTCTAAGCGATCAGAACGTCGTAGCTCAAATTGACCGTTGGATAAATGATAAAGCCGGACATTTGCTGCCTCTGTAATTTTATCTAAATAATTGATTTGAATATAACGCTCAAAAGACAGCTTTTTCGCATTCTGTCCATTTAACATTGCATAGAGCTCCTTCACTCGTCCTGCCTCTTTTTCAAGTAAATGAATCTCCCGTTCGGTCTCCTCAACTTTTTCGATAAAGTCTACACAAGCCTTCGCAAATCCTTCCATTTGCTGCAATACTTTGAAGGCTTCCTCATATGTGACACGCAGCATCCCTAGCTTTTCTTCCATTACCGTTAAATCTTGTTTCTCTTGCCCTTTAAGGTGCTTCTCGCCCTCAGTAATTTGTACCTGTAATGTGTGGATTTGTAGTGCATAATCATTGCAAGCCTTCCGTAAAGCTTCTATTTGCAGCATGCTCCGCTTCCCAGTAGCAAATTCTTCATAGTTTTCAAAGCCCGCTTCCGTCATACTTACTGAAAATTGCTCGCGCTTTTCATCCATTTTCAGCTTTAATTCCTCAAATGCCTGTTTCGCTATTTCTACGGTCATTCTAGCATTATTTGCTGCTTCCTTGGCAGATTGCAGACTTTGTTGGCTAATATTCCACGCGGTTTGTAATGCAACCTTTTGTGACCCTATATCAGCGATTGCCTGTTTCAATGCTTGCAGCGTCGTAAGATTTTCTGGAATATGCTTTTGCTGCTCTTCCACAATTGCTTGTTGCTTAGTCAATTCCTTTGTCTTCTCAGCTAAATATTGCTCTAGTTTTAATTGCTTTTCTTGTAGCTGCTCCATTCGTGTACGATGATCTTTTTGTTGCATACGTACATCATACAATTGATTGCTCACTACTTTTAAGATTGTTATTTGTTGCTCTACGTTTTGCAAGGAAGCTACAATTTGTGCTTGATTCGATTGATCAATCTCATTCGTCTCTATCTGTTCTAGCGCCTCTTGTAGAAGATGCTTTGTAGAGTTCAATAAAGCTTCTTTTTCTAAAAACTTGCGCTCATCAGTACTAGCCTTTCCTCGTAAAGCCTCCACCTCTGCTAATTCGATCATCTCTAATTGCTCACGATGTGTTTCGAGATGTGTTGTACTACCGCACACTGGACAAGGCTCTCCGTCCTTAAGTTGCTGTGCTAAAATACTTGCCTGACTCGCAATCCATTGTTGCTCCAGCTTTTGAAGAGCCTGCTTACTTTCTTGATAATGGACATTAGTAGTGGCTACATCCTGCTCTGCCGTTGCAACCGCTCTCGTATATTTTTCAACTTGCGCTAGTAACGATACTTGCTCTTTTAGCTTCGGTAGCTGTTCTAAATAACTTTCATATGGCTGAAGTTGATTTTCATATTGTTCAATTGTTTTTGCTAATTGCTGAACTTGCATTTGTCCTGTTTCTACGATTTTACTATTATCGTCTACTGCTAGCTTTGCTGTTGCAACATATTGTTCAGTTATTTGCATTTGCTGCAGATTATTCTCATACGCCTCGAATGTCGGCAATAATGCTTGTAGCTGTAATTCCTGTTGTAGAACATGTTGACGCTCAGGTTCTTTCGCCTCTTCAACGTTAAACTTTTCCTGTGCTATTTCCAACTGAGCTTCTGTGTTTTTCTGCTCTGTCATCGCTTGCTGATAGGATTGTTCTTTACGATTTTGCTCAGCACGCAAATCGATACATTGTTGCTCAAGTATGACAAGACGCTCTGCCTTCTCTGCTAATGCAATTTCGCGTTCTTTTGCGCTATATACATCTTGTTCTTTTAGCAATGCTTGTAGGCGATTCTGACGATTAGTTTGCTCATCAAATTGCTCATTCAGTGTTTTCGCTCTACTATAAAATTCTTGCTCTTTTTGATGATGTGCATAAGCCTCTTTATAGCGTTGCTGTTCCAATTGTATACATTCCGTATAATAGGTCTGCTCCTCTTCCAGAGCCTTCTTCAGCTGATGCATATTTTCAGTATTATTAGTAATGCAAGTAAATAAAGATGACGAACGCTGTGGTAAAGCGCCTGCAATTTGGCCAAGAAGATGTTCCTTTAATTGTTGAGCACGCAGTAAATCACTTTCCGCTTCTTTTCGTTTCGCATCAAGTCTTTTGGTCATCGCACCAAAGCGATCTGTTTTAAAAATTTTACGCAAAATAACTTCTTTATTCGTAGAATCTGAGGTTAACAGCTTGCGAAATTCACCTTGTGGCAGCATAACAATTTGACTAAACTGATCCTTTGTGAGGCCGATAATATCCTGTAGCTTTTTATCTACCTCAAGCGTTTGCTGCTTTTCTACAATACTATAATCAAGCGTGTCTCCTTTGATTTCAGCCAGTTCAATTTTCTTACCAGTAACACTTTTGTTTGTTGCTTTAATATGACCTGGCTGACGTAAAATTTGATAGACTCTATCATGCATTTCAAAAACGAGCTCCACTGCAGTATACATATCATCATCTGCAAACCCACTTCGTAGCATAGCAGTATCCTGACGATCTTCACCGCTACCCGATCCGTAAAGTGCATAGCATATAGCATCAAAAATCGTCGTTTTCCCTGCGCCTGTTTTTCCGGAGATCGCAAATAGACGATGTTCACCAAGCTGTTGAAAATCAATAACCTCTGTATTTTTATATGGACCGAATGCAGTAATCGTTAACTTTAAAGGCTTCATTTTACTGTCTCCCGCTCCTCATCTAATAATTCTTGTAGCATTTCTGTAAATAGACGCTCTGTATCTTGATCTGGCTGTACGCCAATTATATCTGTAAAAAATGATCGGAATAAATCGATGTCTTCTATTTTCTCTGTCTCAATCGTCTGAATTTCATGTGATACCTCTTGGCGTGCTACTTTTCGCTCAACATGCATCGCATTAGGAAACACCGTACGAATACGTTCCATCGGCGAAGTTACTGACGTAGCATCTGTTAGTCGTACAAATACATAATCATCACTAGGTGGTAATTGCAATAAATCATCCATTAAGCTCTCTACCACACGTAAATCCCGTCTCGCTATAAGATTACGTTTTGTGACAGTGATTTCTCCTTGTGCATCTAGCTCCACTATTAAAAAGCCCTTCTCATGTAAGTGCTCAGATAATGAATACTTCAATGGAGAACCGGCATATCGAATCGTTTCATTCAACACAAAATGTGCTTTATGCAAATGTCCAAGTGCTGTGTAATGAAAAGGCTTAAACAATGCTGCATTTATGCAATCCGAGCCTCCTATTGATAAAGGTCGCTCAGAATCACTCGTATTCGCTTCCTCTTCTCCATACTTCGTCACAAAGGCATGTCCTACAAAAACATTACGTTTTGTTGAATCTAAACTTTGTCCAATATGGTCGACAATTTTTTCCATCGCCTCTTGATGAGATCGAATGGAATCATCCTCTAAAATAGTCCGTACTGAAGCCGGCTCTGCATATGGTACGAGATGAAAATGTACTTCACCATACTCATCATTTAAAACTACCGGTGCATGATCTTTCGTAAATTGGCCTTTAATATGTAAGCCACTATCACTCATTAAACTACTGCCAAAGTTCAATCGACCTGCACTATCGTGGTTCCCAGCAACCGCTAACACAGGGATTTTTTTATCAAGCACAATTTCCGCCAAAATATCATTTAGTAAATTCACTGCCTCAATAGGGGGCATCGAACGGTCATATAAATCACCTGCTATAACGATAACATCCGGTTTTTCCTCATCTATGGCTAGCATAAATTGCTGTAAAATATATTGTTGATCCTCCGTCATATAGACGCCTTGTACAAGCTTTCCTAAATGCCAATCTGCTGTATGAAATATTTTCATTCTTTGCGCCTCCTGTCTATTTCATTTTATCACGGCTGATGGATTGATTGTTTTTCCTTTTATTAGTTTGATAAAGGTTCCTCATATAATGTGGGAGCTGAGGTGTTAGGGTATCCGTCGCTTCGGCAATTCTATCCGTCGCTTCGGCAATTCTATCCGTCGCTTCGAGGGTTCTTTCCGTCGCCCCGGTTTTATCCGTCGCTCTGACGATTCTTTCCGTCGCTTCCACTGTTTTATCCGTCGCTTCAAAGATTTTTTCCGTC
>NZ_JBLLLQ010000020.1:0-50401 GCF_047737915.1 Lysinibacillus sp. NPDC056185 | reverse complement strand
TTTTTCCGTCGCTCCAGGGGTTCTTTCCGTCGCCCCGGTTTTATCCGTCGCTCTGACGATTCTTTCCGTCGCTTCCACTGTTTTATCCGTCGCTTCGGCAATTCTTTCCGTCGCTTCGAGGGTTCTTTCCGTCGCCCTGGTTTTATCCGTCGCTCTGACGATTCTTTCCGTCGCTTCCACTGTTTTATCCATCGCTTCAAAGATTTTTTCCGTCGCTCCAGGGGTTCTTTCCGTCGCCCCGGTTTTATCCGTCGCTCTGACGATTCTTTCCGTCGCTTCCACTGTTTTATCCGTCGCTTCAAAGATTTTTTCCGTCGCTCTAGGGGGTCTTTTCTGTCGCCCCGGTTTTATCCGTCGCTCTGACGATTCTTTCCGTCGCTTCCACTGTTTTATCCGTCGCTTCAAAGATTTTTTCCGTCGCTCTAGGGGGTCTTTTCTGTCGCCCCGGTTTTATCCGTCGCTCTGACGATTCTTTCCGTCGCTTCCACTGTTTTATCCGTCGCTTCGGCAATTCTTTCCGTCGCTTCGAGGGTTCTTTCCGTCGCCCCAGTTTTATCCGTCACTCTGACGATTCTTTCCGTCGCTTCCACTGTTTTATCCGTCGCTTCACAGATTTTTTCCGTCGCTCCGAGGGTTCTTTCCGGCGCCCTGGTTTTATCCGTCGCTCTGACGATTCTTTCCGTCGCTTCCACTGTTTTATCCGTCGCTTCGGCAATTCTTTCCGTCGCTTCGAGGGTTCTTTCCATCGCCCTGGTTTTATCCGTCGCTCTGACGATTCTTTCCGTCGCTTCCACTGTTTTATCCGTCGCTTCAAAGATTTTTTCCGTCGCTCCGAGGGTTCTTTCCGTCGCCCTGGTTTTATCCGTCGCTCTGACGATTCTTTCCGTCGCTTCCACTGTTTTATCCGTCGCTTCAAAGATTTTTTCCGTCGCTTCAGGGGTTCTTTCCGTCACCCCGGTTTTATCCGTCGCTCTGACGATTCTTTCCATCGCCCCGATTTCATCCGTCGCTCAGAGGATTCTACCCTTCGACCCGCTGATTTCATCCGTCGCTTATATTTTGATAGATATTCAACATAAAAAAGAGCATCTTTGTCGATGCCCTGTTACAAATAGTTATGATTAAAACGTTTTGCTCTTACCTTCTCCATAAAAGCAACGTATCCTGTAAAACCTTGAATGGCACGCGCAGTAGGGCTTGGCGTTTCTTTTTCTTCTTGTTTCTGCTCTGCCTTCGCTAGTTGTTCTAAAATCTGCTCAAATGAAATAGGGTTAGGCTTTGGCAGTTCGTTTGAAGAAATGGCTAAAGCTTTACTTCCACTATATTTATGTAAAAATGCATTTGCCATTTGGCGATAGCCTTCAAAATTTGGATGTACGTCAGAAATATTGGGTAAAAAGTTTGTTGCGTTTAACCCAAAAGCATCATAGACGTTTACATAAATTGCTCCGGCTTGCTCTGCCTGTTGCTGTAAAATCGTATTTAACTTTACAAGCTGTGCATTTGTGCCTTCTTTTTGCGTAGAGTGAACATTTGGATAGGCAAAATAATAGCCCATTACATAGAACTTAGCTTTAGGTGCTCGCACTTTCAACTCATCCAAAATCTCCGCCATATTTTTTCTGGCAATGTTTAATGCATAATCTGTTTGCAGCTGCGTAAAGGCTAATGTACCTGCAGTTGGATTGACCTGCACTAGACGCAGTAAATCGTTGGCACCTGCCGAAATAGTAATAAGTTTTGCATTAGCTAGTAAGTCACTCGCTTCCTCTGATTGTACTCGTTTCAAGACATCAGCTGTTGTATAGCCTGGGAAAGCGAGCTCCTTTGTATAGAAACTTAATTGCCCAGTCATTCTTAATCTCATAGCAATTAAATCACTATAGCCTGTATCAATCTGTTGATAAGGTGTTTGACCAGCCGCCAAGGAATCTCCAATTGATAGGTAGTTTTCAGTATGAGCAAAAGCAGATGAAGCACAAAATACCATCATGAATATAGCTGTACCAATTAAGCTTAGTAATCGTTTCATCTGCCCAACTCCTTTCCGATTCCGTGACATCTGCCGGAGGCTTTAACATCTTTCAGCGGGTGTTTGGACACCTGTACCTGTCGCTACGCTTTCGGTACAAAAGACATTTGCTGAAAGATGTTTTATCAAGAGCTTAAAATGCCCAGCTACCTTTGCGGAAAATTGGCTCTACCGTTCCATCTGGTAAAATACCGTCAATGTCCATCTCACCGCTACCAATCATAAAGTCCTCATGTGTCACTGAAATATTTGCACCTAACGCTTCAAGCTGTCCGTTTTCTAAATCTCTTCCACCTTCTAAGCAAGTTGGATAAGCTTCGCCAATCGCTAAATGGTTCGATGCATTTTCGTCAAACAATGTATTAAAATATAAAATCTCCGATGCTGAGATTGGTGATTCATGCGGTACAAGTGCTACCTCACCTAAATAGCAAGAGCCTTCATCTACATTAATAAGCTCCTGTAATAAATCATGGCCTACCTGTGCTTCAGCCTTAACAATTTTTCCTTCTTCGAATGTCAGTTTAAAGCCATCGATAATATTTCCTTGATAAACTAATGGTTTTGTATTGCTTACATAGCCATTTACACCTTGTTTCATCGGTAACGTATAAACTTCTTCAGTCGGCATATTAGCAATAAAGATAGTATCATCTGGCGTTTTACTACCTCCAGTAAGCCATTTATGCTGTGGTGCTAAGGCAATTGTTAAATCAGTACCTGGTGCTGTATAGTGCAGCTTTGCATATTTTTTATTGTTTAGCAGGTCCGCACGAGATTCTAAATTTACTACGTGTTCACGCCAGTTTTCAACAGCATTGCCTTCACCGATACGAACAGTTTTAAAAATAGCTTCCCACAATGCTGGTACTTGTTCCTCAGCCGCTAAGTTCGGGAATACTTTCGATGCCCACTTTGGAGAAGGGACAGCAACGATCGACCAAGCTATTAAATCCTTCATTACGGCGTTACGATAGTTTTTCAGAGCAGCTCCAGATACCTTTTGATGAGTAGCTAGGCGATCTGCTGAAATACCTGCTAATTTATCAGGGTCTGCAGCATCAATCCATAATAGTGCTCCTTTACGATCGATCACTTCATCACGCATTTTAACTACCCATTCTGGGAAACGATTAAATTCTTCATCTGAAGCATGCTCAAAGTAAGCACGATCCATTTCATCATCTGAAAAATTAACATGAACACGTCCTGCACCAGCTTTATAAGCCTCTTTCACAACTAAACGGGCGAAATCTAATGCTTCCACTGAAGTATTAACTAATAAGTATTGCCCAGGTTGAATATTAACACCGACTTTTACCGCAAGTTCTGCATATGCTTGTAATTTTTCTTCAAACGTCATATTATTTACCTCGCTTTTGTCCAATTGTTTTTGAATTACCCTCCACTAACTTGCCTTCATGCCATACTTTCTGTACAGGTTTCGCAGAAATTTCTCTTGTCCATTTTTTATACGTTTTTTCATCACGATAAGATAATAACGTTAATACTTCACCATCTGCTCCAGCACGGCCTGTACGACCAGAACGATGCAGATACTGCTCAATTGTTCTTGGTACATCGACATGAATAACATGTGTTAAACCTTCAATATCTAAACCACGTGCTGCAATATCTGTAGCAATTAAAATACGCGCATCACCTTTACGAAAAGCATCTAACGCCTTTTTACGTTCTTCCTTCTTCATGTCAGAATGTAATGTCACAATCGGTGCCGTACGATATTGTAATTTCGTTTCCTTCATTAGCAATTGATCGATATTGTTGACGAAAGCCAACCCACGTAATCCTTCTATATGTGATAGTCGGCGTAAGAAATCAGTTTTATCACGCTCCTCCACTTTCACGAAAGAGTGTACAACTTTACCAACCTTTAACATATCCTCTGGTTTAATTTTGAAACGTATCGGCTCGAACATCATGCGACTAGCCACTAATTCAATTTCCTCCGTAATTGTTGCTGAAACAACAACTACTTGTCGCCCAAATGCTGCACTTTCGATAAAGGATTTTACGACAACACGATATTCACGACTTAGTAACTGATCGCACTCATCTAAAATAACTGTTTCAATTTCTTTTAGCTTTAATTTCCCAGCACGTGCTAATTCATTTAATCGGCCAGGTGTTCCTACAACTATTGTCGGTTTTTTCTTTAACTTTTCGATTTGACGTGCAGAGTTTGCCCCACCAATTAGTTGTTGAACCGTAATATCAGAACCTGCTGTCCATTCACGGATAACCTCTACAATTTGCATTGCTAGTTCCTGTGACGGGGCTACAATAAGTCCTTGTGTTTGTTTTTTTGAACCGTTTACTTTATTTAGTAAAGGAAGTACATACGCTAAAGTCTTCCCCGACCCTGTCGGTGATTCGGCTACAATATCTTTGCCCTCAAGCATTGCTGGAATCATTTCTTCTTGAATTTTCATCGGCTCTTCAAATTTCCATTTTGCTTGTAAATCTTCATTTAATACATTTATTACTGACATGTAATTTCCCACCTTCTATCTACTTGACACTAGTTTAACACACTAATCATTTTCCTACTTCATATGTACGTAAACCTTTGTATAATCGTTTCAAAAACGGGGCTTTCTTAATCTCCCCAAATGAATTTTGAGTATACAGATAAAAAAATCTGCACGACTCATCACGGGATTTGTCAGCCTTCAAGCCCTTTTAGATACTTGAGATTCTTTGAAGGTTTACAACTTACCTGTGAAAAGCGTGCAGATTTTATTTGGTTCATACGATTGTTAATCTACAATTTCATAGCCACATGCTAATATAGCACGTTCTGCTAACACGATTAATGAGTCGATATATTTGTCACTTAATTTTAAATCTCGATTGACGATTGATAATTCAGTACATCCTAATACGATACGATCACAATTAAGTGCAAGCATTGCTTCTTCTATCGGCTGCCAATCCTCCTGAGAGACATCTTTTCCAGCCTTTACATAATCATAAATAATAGACATGACTTTTTCTTTCATCACATCGTCTGGAACTACTGGTATGATACCAAATTCCTCTAACGCATCTTGATACATACGTGAGGTTAATGTACCCGTTGTCGCTAAAATACCTACACGCTCTGCCCCTAAATCAGAGGCGCGCTTTGCCGTTTCCCTTATCATATGTAATACCGGAACCGGAGAACCTTCAACAATCTCATCATAAAAGGTATGTGCCGTATTACATGGAATAGCAATCACATCTGCCCCAACAGAAGCAAGCTTTTTTGCATCTGCGACTATCACTGGTACAGGGTTTTCTTTTGTACTATCTAAAATAAAGGCAGTACGATCAGGGATATTCGTATCATTATCAATGATTGTATGTAAATGTTCCTGATCCTTCGCTGCCTTCGTACGTCTTACAATCATTTCACCGATAAACATCGTTGCAAGTGGACCAACGCCACCAATTATACCTAAAGTTTGTTTTTTCATTAGTTTGACAGACCTTTGTTGTTAAAATATTTCTTATATTGGCGATAAAAGTTTAAATTATCAAGCGTTATATTCAACCAACGCTTCGCATTCATATCTTTATAATTAAAGATGGAATCCGTAGCCATTCCTTGGCGAATAAGGCTTTTCGCTTCTATCACAAGCTGTTCATTTTGAACATATTTAAAAAGGACACCATTAGGGACAATTGTCCAAAGATGCTTGTTCTGAACATATGTTAGCTGTTGCTTGCTTCCTCGGATAAAATCATCTGCAACATATTGCATTAAATTATAGCCACTTGCAGTCACATAATAATTTGAAAGTTCATTATGTAATTCAATACTTAATAACTTATATTGACCGTCACGTTCATCATACTTCATATCAAACGTGGCAAAGCCTTGGAATCGAATTTCTTCTAAAAACAATTTCACGCGGTCCATTAAGTCTTTATCGTATGCTGTCATGATGGCTACATAGCGACCAATCCCCTCTGGAGAATGCTCTTCTAAAATTGGGTTACCTACAGATAGCAGTTTTACCTTATTATCTTTCCCAACATAAGCATTTACGACACACATATGAGCATCTTCGCCAGGAATATATTGCTGTACCATTAAGTCATCTCGGTATGCCGATTCCTTATAAATGGCGTGGAAAATAGCATCCTTTTCGTCGTTATCTTTTGCAATATACACTTTTTTCTTGCCTCGAAAAATACATGTAGCATACTTTGTCATATTCAAAGGTTTAATGACAACGGGGTATTCAAAAGGAATGTCAAATTCCTCGTAATCATTGACGGTGCAAACATGCATTGCCGGATAGTGAAAGCCGAACTTCGCACAAAGTTCATACATGCTCTCACGCGTTAATAGCTCATTAGCAAGGTTTGCATCCACATAAGGAATTACAAAATACTCTGCTAGCTCCTCTTTATGTTGCACAATTTTTTTTACGTAAAATTCATCGCAGGCTAACAACAGCAATTTTTTTCCTGCAAATTCCTCTGCAATTGCCTTTAACGCCACGACAAAACGATCTTCAATATGGAGTCTTGGAACTTCACGAAATATTAATAAATCACTCTGCTGTATTTTCTCCATATTCGTATGATTTAATGCAAGTGGTTTAACGCCATAGGACTCGTAAAATGCTCTTGCCATGCCGTAAGCATTCATTTCATCTCCTAATAAAATCGGTAAAAAAGCGTGCTCAATAGCCATTCTACTCAACTCACTTTTGCTTTTATTAGGCTCTCACATAACGTGGGGGTCATCCCCAGTGACAAGCCTTTTTTTACAAGTGTAACATACTTTCCTTGTACGACTTATAACTCTTCTTTCGAATCATTTATGAACGGCTACAGCTTGTTCACCTAACTCTCTATAGCTTTTAAAAAACTGATCCACATTATAAGTGACAAAGCCTTTTAACGGGTCCATAACAACTACTTTATCTCCTAAATGCCCGGTTAAAACAACAGCATGTAAGTTCATATACGCTTCATGCGGCACTTTTTCACCTTCATAGATCCAGCCCTTATCTAGATCTCTTTTTGGCTCTGATAAATCTAATGTAACCCATGTCACAACAGGGACTCCCTCTCGAACAAGCTGTAAAATTTCGTCCTGCGTGGCACCACTCTTATTTGTCACCTGTAAGTTTGCCTGTTTATCTGCTATTACTGCCTCTGCTGCTTTGACAATTGGAGCTGCAAAGACATACATACCGTGTGCTTTATCACGAGGATTTCCTGCAAAAGCCTGTGCTGGATTTGGACCAAATCGTTGTCCGTCTACAATACTTATTGTTTGCTTCGGTAAATAATTATCAGCCATTTCCAGCTTCGTAACGTCTAGCCCATAATAATTTAATACAGCCGTTAATGATGTTATTTCACAGCCATGTGGTAGTTCAGGTTTTTGCATAACAACTGGTACATCCAGCTCTTGCTCGTCCCTTGAAAAATGTGTTTCCAATCGATAATACGGCTTTGTCGCATCATATGTAAAATTTTCGATTGTCGTATAACCATCGTTTGTTGTACTATTTTCAAGCGTAGTTGCTGCCATAGCATATTTCCGTCCCGCTATAAGCTTCGAAAATATCGCTTCACCCTCTTCAGAGCCAACCGCATCCTCTACTACCTCACCTGACTCTACATCTGTAGCAGTTATATAAAGGTTAGGTATGGGTGCACCACTATTAAACTCTACCGTTAACACAGTTAATCCTTTGTTTTGCGTTTCATGCTGCGAAAACGGATTGCAACTTGAAAGTAGCATGATTATCATAATACCTATTAGTAAAAGGCGTTTATACCTCGTCCACAAGACAAATTCCGCTCCTATCTTGTTTGAAGACAATAACTTCAATTCTATTATATTATTTCAATTTGTCGCAGACTCTATTATACGCTAATTTCATAGACGTTCCTATTTTAACTTCTTTCAGCGGTTGTCCAAACATCCAGAAGTAAAAGCCTCGAACGCAATTGCGCAGAGGCCTAATATAAATCCTCTACACAATAGCATCTCTAAATTCAGTGTACGCCCGATAAGGTATTACTATGTTTGCTATTTTCGAGTTTCATCAAACCGTTTTACACGTTATGCGTGCTTACTCTTGGTCGTAATACATGCTTTAAAACTTTACCAGAAGCATTACGTGGCAATTCAGTTAAAAATTCAATTTCATGTGGCACTTTATACTTTGCAAGCTGAGTCCGACAATAAGCCATTATCGCCTCTTCATCGGAAGACTTCCCTTCCTTCAATACGACAAATGCTTTCGGGACTTCGCCATATACCTCATGTGGTAAACCTACAACGGCAGCCTCTAAAATTTCTGGCAGTTGATATAAAACCTCTTCGATCTCGATAGGATAAATATTTTCGCCACCTCGAATGATCATATCTTTTTTACGATCAACAATATAGAGATAACCTTCTTCATCAAAACGCCCTAAATCTCCTGAATAGAGCCAGCCATCTTTAATTGCTCTAGCTGTTTCTTCAGGGTTACGTAAATAACCTTTCATGACTTGTGGTCCTTTGACACAAATTTCTCCTACCTCACCCGCTGGCACCGTTTCACCAAAGCTATCAACAACACGGACGTCCGTTTGAGCTAATGGTTTTCCTACTGATCCAATCTTTGTCAATGCATCGGCATCTAAAAGAGAAGTGGTTGCAGGAGAATTTTCAGTTTGTCCATACAGGTTTTGTACTTTCACATTAGGGAAAGCCTCCTTCACTTGCTTAACAAGCTCATAAGGCATCGGTGCCGCTCCGTAACATAATAAACGTAAATTTTTAAATGTATGTTCCTTAAAGTTAGGTGTATTTAAAATAATTGTATACATTGACGGAACACCAAAGAAAATTGTTGAATCTGTAGCAACAAACTGTTCTAAAGTGTTTGTCGCAGAAAAAGCCTCTTCTATAACCATCGTACCGCCTTTATAAAACATCGGCATCGCAAATACATGAAGGCCTGCACAATGAAATAAAGGCGTACAAATAAACATTCTATCCTCATTGGTCATATCCATTGAGGACGACCATATATCCGCAGTTGATACAATATTTTGATGAGTTAGCATTACCCCTTTTGGTTTACCCGTCGTCCCAGAAGTATACATAACAACACCAGTATCATGAGGCTCCAATTTGACAGCTTTTCTTTGACCTGGATAGTTTTTAATAACGTCTTTCATCTCTTTGAGCCCTACAGTATGTTGAAATGGATAGGCAATAGTTGCGAGTATATCCTCTAACCTTTCATCATAAATAAGCCCTTTAGCTTCTGAATGATTAAAAATAAATTCGACCTCTGGAGCTGCTAGTTTTGTATTAATAGGCATGACAACATAGCCTGCTAACTGAACACCGATATAAGCGATTAAAAATATATCTGAATTGAGCGTATATAATGCAATTACATCATCTTTTTCAAAGCCTTGCTCTTGTAAGTATGCTGCGAATGTTTCTGCACCTTTATAAAATTCACTATAGGATAGCTTTGTCCCATCGTAAACCGTTGCAATCCCATTTGGTTGCTGCATAGCATAGTTTTGTAGAATATCTGTCATTAACATCGTCATCATAAGCCCCCCAAATTTTTTAAAATTCATTTCCCTCATACCCTGTAGAATCGTTCTGGAAAAATCAGAAAATTCCAATTATATTTTATCAATCTATGAAAACGTTGGCAATTTTTCTACACATAAAAAATATAAGACTTATTACCGAAAGTTAGAGATGACATTTTATTAAAGTATTTGTCATGCGGGAAAATTGATTGGAGGGAGACTGCTGATTCTTTGGGATTAGCAATAATGGAACGAAGGCTATATACATTACGTCTTAGGATAACGACTTCGACCAACATTTATTGGCCCAAGCGGCTCATAGGACGCCTCTAGGCAAGCACACAGTCGGAACGGAAATCAACTCGACGTTATGGTGATGAACCGAAATATAATCCATATGTAACTAAATATATTTATACATTTTACTTTTCTATCAATTTCTGTTAGGTGTATGATATTTGTATAATGAATAACTTCTTTCAGCAAATGTCTTTTGAACCGAAAGCATAGCGACAGGTACAATGTTTATCTGCACGAAAGCGAAGCGTCAGTGGCAAATGTTTTGGTAGCGAAAGCAAAGCGTCAGCTACAGATGTTTGGACACCCGCTGAAAGAAGTTAAAGCCTCCGGCGGATGTCACGGAATTATGCCGAGGCATAATTGATGAAAGGCCTGATTAAAATGTTGTACGCACTTTTAGGAGATTTACATTCTAATATAGAAGATACTAAGGCAGTTCTAGCCCATATTCAGCAATCTGCGAAAGATGCAAAGGTATTGGGATTAGGTGATTTATACGAATGTACTGTAAGTAAGAAAAAGGCTCAAACAATGTCGGGTATACCGCTACAAAAAGCTGCGATAGTCGAAAATGATTTTGAAAATTTACTAACATTCCCCTCTATTCGTGGCAATCAGGAAGAGCGTATTACACGTGTAACTGGTATTGAACGTTTTACAGAACTACCTGAGACAATGGAGATTGATGGTGCAACACTTATGCATGGACATCAATTTAAATGGAGTGTGACGTGGCAGCCTACATTTCCGCCATTTAATAAATCGCTTCTTTTCTTCGGACATAGTCATGAATCAGGTCTTTATCATCGTAATAAAAAGTTACCTATTCGTATTCGCTATGGCCAACCAATCACATTACAAGAAAAGCAATACGGTATCAATGTTGGATCGGTTGTTGATCATCGAGAATGGTGTCTTTACGATAGTAATAAACGAACAGTAACATTTATGTGCGCTCCTTCTGTTGAGAATGTTTGATTATTTTTCATCAAGAGTTGAGTTTCGCTGATACACATCGTAGTCACAAAAAAACGCTAAAATCGACTTCGACTCTAGCGTTTTTTCACTTTATAAATGTTAAGTTCAAACTAGCAATTCTCGCAATCCTTTAAAGCATCTAGTAATTTTTCCATTTCGCAAATACGATCGCACATAGTTTGAATCATATTTCGAAGGATTGGTATTAATTCTTGGCAAATACAGAACCTTAAAACGTTTTGCGCTAGTCGAACGCCTGCCTGATGGTGAACAATCATTGTTCGCAGAAAGTTTATATTAATATTATTGGAAACTGGCGGTAAACTCATTGCTTGGAACATAGCCCCAGTAATTTCTTTATAAGCACACATATATTCGTACAATTCACATTCCGAATTTTGTACGATACAGCATCTATTTTGTATCGCTTCGAGGCATTCAACAGTTTCCGTACTTGTTGCTATTATTTCTAACGCGAGATTTTGTACAAGTATATTCGTGGTGTATCGCAAAACGTTTTCCGACAATTTAATAGCAGCTACTTGATGCGGTAATATTTGCTTAATAAAATTTTCTGAAATACTACATGTTATGGTCACATAGGTCATGCCCTGCATCATTTTATCGAGGATCCTTTGGTTTTCCTCTAAATAAACCTTTGTTACATTACTGAGTACAACTGGTTTAGTCATTAGACACACTCCTTTCAGAGTAATATATGTCCGATAGGTTGTTGTGCGGTAGACAATTGTACCAACTGATCTCTATTGTTTCGTAACAGCATTGAAGTATTTTTAATGCCGAAATCGTTTAATCTTTTTTATATGTATCCAAGCATTTTTGACAAATACATTGCTCTTTAGGTACTGCTTCAAGGATTTCTTTAGGGAAACTCTTTGTCATACACCAGCAATCCTTTTGCCCATTTACTACCCCACAATGATTTTCTTGTCCACATAACGGACAACGTTTTTCCTCCATTCGCACACCTCCTTACATTTACTTTTCATTGTAAAATAAAGCAGTATTTTAATCAGTGATTTTTTCATCTAAATAGAAAATAGAGGAGTACTTAATTTCATACTCCTCCCCAATTAGCTTATTGCTTTTTCCCATGAATCTGTTGCTTTACTTCTTCGACATCTGTATCACTATATATTTCCGTACCATGCCCACCTCTCTGGGCTAGTAGCTTTTTCACTTCGTTGTATGATAAACCACCTTCTGCATTTTCTCTTTTTACTTCATTAATATCTGTTCCAGCAGAAGTAAACTGAGCTTCATTATGGTCAGTCATATAAATCCCTACCTTCTATAATTCATCAGGCTGCAATTCGATCAATTCATCGCCTTCTCGTTCTACTTTTTTATTGAGTTCCTTAATCGGTATAGCATCAACCGTTTGCATATCTTCGTGTAAATCGAAAAGACTTATTGTATCTGATTCGACCATGTCTGGCTTGTTCTTGCTTGCTAAATTCATAAATATTTTTTTCTCATGTGGTATGTTTTCTATGTCCATCTTTGCTCACTCCTTTACCTGTAGCATGTGCAATATTGGACAAATCATGTACCTTTCGTTTTCGCACTTTTATCGATACGATGATATTCAGATATTTGAATGACCCGAACATTTCTTGTATGCAGCTCATGATACATCCCTCTACTATCTGTAAAGGATATATATTGATCTCGTTCGCTGCGAACTAATGCCTCTGCTTTTTCCTGTGATTCGATATGGATAAATCTCCGTACATAATGCATTTCATCAAAAAAATAAGTAATTTTAAATTCTTTCATAAATAACTCCTCGATTACTGGATATAGTTTGTTACTGCTTATCATATCCAACTAACTACAATAGCTATCCTTATGAAAAATCAATTATGCTTCGGCATAATTACGTCTGGAATTGGCTTTATGGTTTAGGCCTGCAGATGTTTTTTGCACGAAAGCGTATCTACAGGTACAGGTGTTTGCTGAAAGAAGTTAAAGGTATTTTCTATATCCACGGCATAACCTGTATAAATGAAATTATTTTAGGCACATCACCATAGCGTGGGTTGATTTCCGTTCCGACTTGGCGCTTTCGAAACGACATTCGTTTTAACAAATATCATCCCCAACTTTTGGAGATGAGCCTTAATCTATTGGAGGTGATAAATTTGATTCATACAGTTAAAGCAGGAGAAACTTTGGCTCAAATAGCTAGAAATTATCGTACACCGTTATCATCCATAATGGCTGCTAATCCTGGGTTAGATCCGAATGTAATTTATTTAGGACAACAAATTGTTATACCTGGATTTCCTAATCCAAATACTATTCCTTATAGAATAGATATTTCTACGGAAAATCGATGGCTACGGTTATATAAGGATAATATTCTTCAAAAGCAATATCCAATTGCGGTTGGTAGGATGTTACATGATACACCTACTGGAAATTTTATAATCATTAATAAAGCTCCAAATCCCGGTGGTCCGTTTGGGACAATGTGGATGAGTTTATCGAAAGAGCATTATGGTATTCATGGAACTAATAATCCTAGCTCTATCGGTCATGCCGTTTCACGGGGGTGTATTCGTATGCATAATAAGGATGTCGAAGAGCTTGCAAGCATTGTCCCAATCGGTACTGGCGTTTTTATTCACCCTTAAAATTCAACAACGTGAGTGAAGCCGAGTAGCCTCCACTCTTTAAGTTAGGCGCTTACAATCATCATAATTCAGACTAAAAACATTCCTAAGATTTTATCGGAATGTTTTTTAGTTTTATCGGAACATTATGTGGATTTATCGGAATGTTTTCCAATTTTATCGGAACATTATGCTGATTTATCGGAATAAAAAAGGCAACCTGAAAATCTCAGGTTGCCTTCACTTTTTATGCCAACATCCAGGGTGACGTGCCAGAAGACACACGCTATGTGAAGTGGTTGATTGGAGTGAAGGCTGGGCGACTCCTTGGGGATCAGCGTCACAGATGAGAGCCTGCAGCGAAGCGGCTCATCGGACGCCCCCAGGAAGCTCTGCTCTGTGCGAAAGCGAAGCGTCAGCAACAAAGCGCCCAGTCGGAACGGAAATCAACCTCTCACTTTGCTAAAGAGACCTCTTTAGTGAAATTAACCTTCGCCTCTAGATTGTGCAAGCTTCGATAAATAGTATTGCTCCTCTCTTAGCATATGATCCGCCATTAGAGCTGTAAATGTACCTAATACTTCTGCACTTAACTCCATCTCCTCTAACTCCCGTAAAAAAGTTTTGAATAATCCCATTTCTATATCCACATCATGATTAAAACGAGTTAATGCGGGAAATGAGTCTATATTTGAACGCAAGTATCCTGTAAGCTCTACTGCTTTTAAATAAAACTCTTCAAAATGTTGAGCGAAGGTAGTACTTTTTTGTCTCAATCTTCTTTCTACACCATCCAAATCGTCATGAATGATACCTGCATGTCCTGATGCATCTAACAGCCAGAGTAAGTGATGATGTAGCTCATGAAAGATTGGCGGGACTTCCCCCTTCTTCAAATAGCTAAGTACATTTTGATACTCCTCTAATTCATTCACCATATGATTAAAAAAGGTAGGTGGTAGATGGGTATTAATATTTCCCGTTAATTGCTTTCTAAGCAAATAAAATTTAAATTGCTTTAGTTGTTCTACAGCTTCATCGACTGTAAGTGAGAAGGAAACCGCATTATTGGCCTCTATCGAATTTACATAGGCAAGAAGCTGAGAAAATTGAAGAATAAATGCGCTCGCTCTTTTAATATCCTCTGTTTCCGATGGATACAAGGAATCATGAATAAATTGAGAATGGTCTTTCAGTATTCTTAGCCAAAACCTATGTTCAAACATCGCATGCTGTAAGTAATTCGACAACCAGTCACATCTCCTTTATTCTATACGTTCCTCTATTCTATTCTTCATGAAAATCTAATATTAATGCTTAACCTAAAATTGTCTTTTCGTATAGGATGAAACGCTTAAAGCTATACTACTAATGCTGAATTTTCATTAAAGGAACATACTGAAAAATTAGGAGGGAATAGGCTTGTCCACAAAAGACAATATGTTATCGATTTTCGCCTTAGGTGGCATTAATGAGATTGGAAAAAATATGTATGTAGTACAGTATGGGAATGATATTTTAATTATCGACTGTGGCGCTAAATTTCCAGACGAAAGCCTACTAGGTATCGATTTAATAATTCCTGATATTACGTACCTACTGGAAAATAAAGAAAAAATCAAAGCATTAATTGTAACACATGGACATGAGGATCATATCGGCGGTATCCCTTATCTGTTAAAAAAAATAAATGTCCCTATTTATGCAACACGCTTTACTCTTGGTTTAATCGAGCTAAAGTTGAAAGAACATAAGCTTTTAAGAGAGACTGAGTTAATTGAAATTCGTTCTGATTCATCATTAAATTTCGGACAAGTTGATGTTGGTTTCTTTAGAACAAACCATAGTATACCTGATTGCTTAGGAATCGTTATGAATACACCTGAAGGCAATGTAGTACACACTGGAGATTTTAAATTTGATTTAACGCCTGTCAATAATCAGTTTGCAGATATTCATAAAATGTCTGAGATAGGATCAGAAGGCGTATTAGTACTTATCTCTGAAAGTACGAATGCCGAACGACCTGGTTTAACTCCTTCAGAAAAGCTTGTCGGTAGTCATATAGAAGATGCATTTTTACATGCCGAGCGTAAAATCGTTATCTCTACTTTCGCTTCTAATGTTAATCGCATACAGCAAATTGTAGATGCAACGATTACTACAAATAGAAAACTTGCATTACTTGGGCGGAGTATGGTGAATGTTGTAGATGTTGCGCTTGAGCGAGGCTATTTAAACATTCCAGAGGATATGTTAATAGATGCACGTGAGGTGAAATATCTTCCTCCCGAAGAGGTTGTTGTATTATGTACGGGTAGTCAGGGTGAGCCATTAGCTGCACTCTCTCGCTTAGCAAATGGAAATCATCGTGAAGTCAAAATTTTACCTGATGACACAGTTATTTTAGCTTCATCCCCTATTCCAGGGAATGAAAAGGGTGTATCACGGATCGTTGATAATTTGTTCCAGCTAGGTGCGAAGGTTATTTATGGCTCGGCCAGTCATACCGGTATGCACGTTTCAGGTCATGGCTACCAGGAAGATTTAAAACTAATGCTGACGCTAATGAAGCCCAAATTTTTCATTCCGATTCATGGTGAATTCCGTATGTTACATCAGCACCGTTTGTTAGCTGAGTCCGTTGGTGTCAAAAGAGGGCATACGTTTATTATGAAAAACGGGGATGTTGTTGATATTGAAAATGCTATGGCTAGGCAAACACGTAAAATTCCTTCAGGTGATACGTATGTCGACGGTATCGGTATCGGTGAAGTCGAAGGAATTGTTTTACGAGATCGCAAACAGCTATCAGAAGACGGTATGCTCGTTATCGTTATAACACTTAATAAAATAGATGGTGCCTTTATTTCAGAACCGGATACAATTTCGCGGGGCTTTGTTTATGCCAAAGACTTTGAGGAGCTTTTAACGAAAGTAAATATTCTCGTCAAAGAAACGGTAAATGAGCTTCAGGAAGAAAGTAAGCAGCCAATCCATGTCTTAAAAAGAGAAATCAAAAGAGCTGTCGGTCAATATCTATTTACACAAACAAAAAGAAAACCAATGATTTTACCTATAATTATCGAAATTTAACTTCTTTCAGCAGATGTCCCAACATCCGCTGAAAGAAGTTAAAGCCTCCGGCGGATGTCACGGAATCGGAAAGGAGTTCTTTGTGCAAGCACAAAGCCGATTCCGGACGCAATTATGCCGAGGCATAATTGATAAAAGTCGGTGTAAGGGGTTTTTGCCTTTACACCGACTAAATTCATTTTATCCGATTCCAGTGCGGATGAAGAACCTTTTTACTTTATTTAAGCTCACCCTTAAAAATTTTATGTAGCATTATATTGTAAATATGCTGAGCCCGATTAAACCCATGTTGTAAATTTTGTGAGTGATTTTCTATTTGCATTGAAAAATTGTTAAAATGCTGTGGTAGCCCCTCTACTGCTATCATCAAAGACTCTTTATTTTTTAATAAAAGATGAATCTTATTTAAAATTTGCACCTTTCTGTGTTGGTTATCTATCATCGGAATATCAATTGATATATGGTACAAATGATGCCATTCTTTATTAATTTGATACCATCTAAGAAAGTGTAATAAATAATCACTTAAAATAATTGTTTCATTTGGAATAATAGCGACGATATCATTTGCAATATATGTTTCAGTTTCGCATTGATAAATATATTTATTTGTTTCCTTCAAATTAGCTTTAGTAAGAATGATGGTTTTAGCTGGTACTGGTGCACACTTAAAATGTTTTTTAAATGTATTATTAACTTTTGGTAATTGTTCAATATCACCATTTAGCATTAACTTTTTTAAATTTTCTGCTGTAATTAGGGGTACTCCGACGTTTGTAAAATACTTTTTCTTCGGTACTATTTTCCCCTCTTCTATTTTAGCAACTTCATCTAATCGATAACGCTTTACCATGCCTGAATCCTCCAATCCTCAACTTAATTAGTTATACCCTAAAACAAGCTACTGGAATCATCAACACTATTTTTCATAAGTCTTTTTTCTCAATAAAAACTTACTACCAATCATTGTACCATTTTAATGTAACATTAACTCTATTATACCACTATAATGGTATAGGCATTTTTAATGTTTTTCACTAGCTTTTTACATAGAGGTGAATCATATGTCAGACTTTTTAAAGCTAGTAGGCGAACAACTCCGTATTATTAGGGTTTCCAAGGGGCTTAGTCAGGAAGAAGTAGCAGAAAAAACGGGGAAACTAGGTTTTAGTAAAGGACGAATCTCAAACATTGAACACGGGCAATCTAATATTACATTAAGCACTTTAGAAACACTGATGAAAGCATTAGATATTGCACCTGAGGAGCTTTTTAATTTTCAAAAATTATCTGGTGTTACTGATATTGAAGAAAAGAACCTTGTGCTTGATATACATCGTTCAGTATTAAGGGAGCGCAATTTAGACGAAGTGAAATACGTAGTACGTATTACGAAGGATTTTTTAGATACTATTGATTCACAATCAAAGAAAAACAGCTCCAATAGTCAATGACGTTGGAGCTGTTTGACGGCTAACTACAAATTATTTTATCAAATGTCATCCAAAATTTTTGATGATGAACCTGTTCTATCCTGGTGGCATGCCATTGTTTTAACCATATAAAAAATCCATTTAGTCTACAACCAAATGGATCTTTCTATTACATTCCAAACTTTTGACGATAGCCACATTTTCTGCATAGCTCTTCTACTGCTTCTCTACGTGAAAATCCGTCGATAATATTATTTGCACGTTCTCCTTCAACAATGTCTGTAAAGGATTTCTCATTCACATTCCCCAAATTAATAACGCCCTCACCATCAAGACAGCAAGGCACTACTGTACCATCCACTAAAATAGCGGCTTGGCTTCGTAGGGCATGGCAAAAGCCTTTGCCTTCATCCTCCGGTTCCAGTAAGCTTGGCCACTTGAATTCATGATCTTGATTTAAATAAATATTATTAGCAATTTTTACACCTTTACCGGGCTGCACTTTTTCTTCGATGCGATAATCAAGATTATATTCATTTTCTAGAATTTCAAGCGTTTCACGATTTCTTCGTGCCGCAAGATCCGTTACACTATCCTTTTGTAAATTCCATAAACGATATGAAATAATCGTATTATAGTCTCTCGAAGCACGCACAAAATCTAATATATCCCCTAAATATTTCTCACGATTTTCCGATCCCTCATGGCCGTCGAAACTATGCAAAGAAAAATTGATTTGGCGTAAGGCTGGTTTCCCTAGTATCTTTTCGTGATTCTTTTTAATTAGCGTACCGTTCGTTGTAATGTTAACTTTAAAACCTTTCTCATGTGCTGCATCAAGTAGCTGATCAATACGTGGGTGTAAAAGCGGCTCTCCTTTTACATGCAAATAAATATATTTCGTATGAGGACGTATTTCATCCAATATTTTATTAAATTGTTCTACTTTAATAAGTCCCTTTGCACGAGCAGTTGGCGGACAAAAGCTACATGCTAAATTACAGACACTCGTTATTTCTATATAAACCTTTTTAAATGTTCTCAACGTTGATTCACCGTTCCAGTTCTTCTTATATTCAAATCCTATTCATTTTATCAAATTTTACGATAAGGAACAGTTTTTCAGTCTCCATCCCCTCACATTATTTATACATATTAGGGCTACACGAACAAGTAAGCTAGAGAAAAATTAATAACTTAATAGTAATGCTAAAATGAAGGAGGTGAAAATTATGCCTGATAATGAACATTCAAAGGATCCATCAAAAAAACATATTACCATCCATCTTACTATTAATATTGGCAATAAAGAAATCCATTTTGAACAAAGGGCTGAAGGTGGAGGACAAATCAATAAGGATGTAGGTACTAATGCCAACCAAGGCGGTCAAAATGCCATAAACGGCAGTACTAGAAATATAAACTCCCAATTCGCTGATGGAAACGGTAGAAGCGGTATTGCTGGTGACGATAATGATGAAGCTGGCGGACAACAAGGCATAAAAGTAAGAGACAGTAGAGTTATCGACAGCGATATCCATTCATCTTCGAATCATAGTGAAAGTAGTGAAGATGAAAATGAGTCCTCTCCATTGTTAGAGGAAAATAACAACGAATAAAGTTTATTGGGATCATCGAACATCCCCATGAAGCTTTGCTCTGTGCGAAAGCGAAGCGGCAGCAACAAATGTTTTCTGTAGCGAAAGCGAAGCGTCAGCTACAATTGTTTTATCTGTGCGAAAGCGAAGCGGCAGCAACAAAGCGCCCAGTCGGAACGGAAATCATGGCGATGAACCTTTATTTTCTGAACTGCAAAAACTTCTATCTGTAGGGGTATTTCATACCAACAGATAGAAGTTTTTGTTTTGATTATCCACCAAGGAACCATGTCTCACACATTGCGTTTATAATTTTTTGTACCATCATATGAATAAAGCATTGGCTTTCCATCCACATTTGTTTCTAGATGTACAGGACGACCCCATAGCTGATAAATATATGGCAAAACGTTTTCTAAGTAGTGTGGATCGAGCTCCATTCCCTCGTAGCCATGTACTAAATAGAGCTCTCCGTTACGAAGGTAATCTCCGTTTTTAACGACGATATATGGGAATCCCCCGTTTACACGCATCGATACGAGCTGATCTCGAACCATTTCATGCTCCTTATCTGTAATACGGTATTCACTGCCCTTTTTCTGGAACAAATAAAGATCTTCACGTCTTGCTAAATCCTTCGTCAAATAGTTACGGATAAAGGATATATCCGACTCTATCTCTCTAACCTCAAACATTTTCTCTCGACCTGAGTTTGGCTGAACATCTAGCTTTCTCATCTCTTCCGTTGGATGATTATAGCGGTTCTCAATATCCTCGAAAATTTTCACACCAAGGTAATAAGGATTAATGGATGTTTTTGAAGGCTGCACAACACCTGCATTTAATTTCGCATATTCAATCGTTTCCGCTGTTGTTAACTTAAGCTCACGCATGATGCGTTGATGCCAAAAGGAAGCCCAGCCCTCATTCATTATTTTTGTCTCTAATTGTGGCCAAAAATAAAGCATTTCCTCACGCATCATCGTTAATATATCTCGCTGCCAGTCCTCGAGCTCCCGACTATGCTCCTCTAAAAATAGCAATAAATCTTTTTCTGGCTTTGGTGGGAAGTGCTTTATTTTTCGCCTTACCGATCTATACTCTTTTTCCTTATCGTCTAAACGCCAGAGATCATCATACGGTGATTTTGCTTGATGAATTTCCTCCTCAAGTTCATCCTCCGTATTCCAAGACAATTTTGGTCGTAAAAGGGAAGGATCGATATGCTCCTGAATCGCTAAAACCGCATCTAAAAACTGTTCGACCTCTTCCTTTCCATATTCTCTTTCATAGCCAGCTATCCGTTCAGCTGTTGCAGTCATACTCTCCACCATATCTCTTCTAGTATTGGAGAAGCGTACATTATTTTTAAAGAAATCGCAGTGTGCCAATACATGCGCAATAATCAATTTATTTTGTGTTAACGTATTGTTATCTAGTAAAAATGCATAACATGGGTTTGAGTTAATCACTAGCTCATAGATTTGACTTAGCCCTAAATCATATTGAAGCTTCATTTTGTGGAATTGTTTACCGAAGCTCCAATGTGAAAATCGAGTAGGCATACCATATGCGCCAAATGTATAAATAATATCTGCCGGACAAATTTCATAGCGCATTGGAAAGAAATCTAAGCCAAAGCTTGAGGCAATTTCTGTAATTTCATCAATTGCTCGTTCAAGTTCGTTCATCTCCACTTTTCTGCCCCCTCCTTTGAACATGATTTAAGATTCATTTTTTTTGAAAAAGCTCTTTAAGGCATCGTACACATCGCCTTTTTTTCTCAAAATATGATATCTAAATTTAGGGTCATCTATTTTTTTGTAAGTGTACATAAGTGTAGAGAAGCGGTTATGCTGATTGACTTCACCATATCCAAACATGCTCGATACATCCATTAACTCTCCCACTAGCTTCAAGCACTTTTCATTATCCATCGATATATTTTCACCATCTGAAAAATGTACTGGATAAATATTATAGCGAGCAGGATTATACTTTTCCCGAATTAGTTCCAATGCTTTTATATAGGCAGATGAACAAATCGTTCCACCGCTTTCTCCCTTCGTAAAAAACTCCTCTTCTGTCACTACTTTTGCCTCGGTATGATGCGCAATAAATTCAATTTCCACTGTCTCATACTTGGAGCGCAAAAATTTTGTCATCCAAAAGAAGAAACTTCTTGCGCAATATTTTTCGAAGGAGCCCATCGAGCCACTTGTATCCATCATAGCAAGGACCACTGCCTTCGATTCAGGTTTTTCCACTTCGTCCCACGTTTTAAAACGCAGATCATCATTATGAATCGGCGTAATTTCTGCTTTTCCTTGCATAGCATTACGCTTTAGCGCATTAAGGATTGTGCGCTTTTTATCGACATTTCCCATTAAACCTTTTTTCCGAATATCGTTAAACTCAATTTTTTCCGTCTTAATATCCGCTTTTTCTTTCTGCTGTAGGTTTGGTAGCTCAAGCTCGTTAAATAACACATTTTGAACCTCTTCAATGCTTACTTCAGCTTCATAATAATCCTGACCTGGCTTGTCACCAGCTTCTTTTCCTTTACCATTAGCCTGATTGCCTCTGCTGGGATCACGCGCAACCACATCACCTACATTACTGTCTCCTTGACCTTGCCCAACATGTTTGGAGTTATCATAGTTATATCGAATTTTATATTCATCAAGTGAACGTATAGGTATTTTAATTACCTCGCGACCATTGGACATGACAATGCTTTCTTCACTAACTAAATCCGGTAAATTATTCTTAATCGCATCTTTTACTTTTTCCATATGCCGTTGCTGGTCCTGGTGCCCTTTACGATGGAGGGACCAATTTTCCTGAGAAATGGCAAAACGTTTATTTTCGTTTTCAGTCATTTTTATCCTCACCCATCTATCAAATTCGCTTTTTCTATACTATGCTAGTCATTCGCTTTCTTGAACTTATATGAAGATAAAAGGAGTGCCCTAAAATGGGACACTCCTATTCATTCCTATCAATAGTCTTATAGTTTCCACTGAATAGGTTAAAGCCACTAACGATTTAACAGACTACCTACATACTGCAATAATTCATTAGCAGACGTTGTATTATAGCCATGCTCATCAACAAGTCTTGCTACAACCTCATTAATCTTCTTCAGCTGTGATTCATCCGGCATTTTTGAAGATGTTGTAATTTTCACGACATCCTTAAGATCCGCAAATAGTTTCTTCTGTATTGCTTCTCGTAATCTTTCATGAGAATTATAGTCAAAACGCTTACCTTTTCGAGCATAAGCAGAAATACGAATTAATATCTCCTCACGGAATGCCTTTTTCGCATTTTCCGAAATACCTATTTGTTCTTCAATAGAGCGCATTAATTTTTCATCAGGATTCATTTCCTCACCAGTCAATGGATCGAAAATTTTATTTTTATTACAAAACGCCTCTACATTATCGAGGTAATTATTCATCAATGTTTTTGCAGACTCTTCATACGAATAAACAAATGCTTTTTGCACTTCATTTTTGGCAATTTCATCATACTCTCTTCGAGCAACTGCAATATAGTTCATATATTTTTCTCGATCTTCCTGAGAAATGGAAGCATGCTGGTCAAGCCCATCCTTAAGTGCACGCAGAACATCTAACGCATTAATAGATGGTACCTCTTTTCGAATAATTGCAGAAGAAATACGATTAATAATATACCGTGGATCTATACCGTTCATGCCTTCGTTCGGAAACTCTTTTTTAAGCTCCTCTAAGTCAACGGAATTAAATCCCTCCACATTTTCTCCGTCGTACAGTCGCATTTTTTTTATGAGATCCACACCTTGTTTTTTCGGTACTTCTAGTCTTGTTAGAACCGAAAAGATTGCTGCGGCCTTCAATGCATGCGGCGCAATATGAACATGTGACATATCGCTTTCTTTAATCATTTTTTCGTAAATCAATTCTTCCTGACTAACTTTTAAGTTATACGGAATCGGCATGACAATAATACGTGAATGTAACGCCTCATTCTTTTTATTTGAAATAAATGAACGATACTCCGTTTCGTTTGTATGCGCAACAATTAATTCATCTGCACTAATTAATGCAAATCGACCTGCTTTAAAATTACCTTCCTGTGTTAAAGATAATAAATTCCACAAGAATTTTTCATCGAGCTTTAACATTTCTTGGAACTCCATCATACCTCTGTTTGCCTTATTTAACTCCCCGTCAAAGCGATAAGCACGGGGGTCAGATTCTGAACCAAATTCTCCGATTGTTGAGAAATCAATACTACCTGTTAAATCTGCAATATCCTGTGATTTTGGATCTGATGGCGTAAATGTTCCTATGCCCACACGTTTGTCTTCAGAAAAAGTAATACGTTCAATCATTACATTTTCAATACGTCCATCGTACTCCTTTTCAAGACGCATCGTATTTAAAGGCGATAAGCTTCCTTCAATTCGTATACCATACTCCTCAAAAAATTCATTACGCAAATGATGTGGAATTAAATGTAGAGGATCCTCATGCATTGGACATCCCTTAATTGCGAAAACTGCACCCTCATCTGTTCTCGAAAATTGTTCGAGTCCACGTTTCAACAAGGTCACTATCGTTGATTTACCACCACTTACTGGTCCCATTAATAACAAAATACGTTTTCTAACATCCAATCTTCGCGCTGCTGGATGGAAATATTCCTCCACCAGTCTTTCAATTGCTGTTTCAAGCCCAAAAATTTCTTGCCCAAAAAATTCATACATTTTTTGCCCATCGCGTTCCTCTACACCAGCATTTTTTACCATATTGTAGACGCGTGAATGGGCTGTTTGAGCAACTTCAGGTCTTTCCTTGATGATGTTTAAGTAATCTGCAAATGTACCTTCCCACTTTAGCCGATTTTCTTCTTCGCGATAGCTTTTCACTTTATCTAAAATGTTGATAGCCTTCCCTCCATTCAGGGCTTGATTTATAACATAGTATGAAGGAAATGGCATTATGATACCCAATACTTTTTCTTTGTTGAAGTTTCTTCTTATTGCCTATAATTTTTTTCCTACAGAATAAAGGAATTCAAAGTCAAACAAAAAGAATGTTTTAAACTTACTCGTTTCACCTGACGTTTTATTGTTTCATCACCAAAGTTAGGGTGACATTTGTTAAAAGATACTACTTGAGATTAAGTTGATTGAAGTGGAGACTGGGCGACTCCTTGGGGATTAGCGATTAGAGGAACGAAGGCTAAAACCATCACGTCCTGTGATAACGCCTTCGTGACCAACATCCTGTTGGCCCGAGACCCTGGAGCGAGCAACGCGAGTGAAGCGGCTCATCGGACGCCCCCAGGAAAGCGCCCAGTCGGAACGGAAATCAACCTACGCTATGTGCCCGTTTTTATCACAAAAAATTGCTCATTTCTACCGCTTCATTTTCCCACAAAAAGTGCTGAATGAAGATAAAAAATTCGGTTATTCTAACGTTAGAAAGGAGGTCCACTATTGAATCGCCATTTTATATCCCTTTTATCATGGATGTTATTATGGAGTTTTACTCTCCCCTCTGTTGCTTTAGCAAAAGAAGAACCCTCCCAAGAAGAAATTGTGCAACAACGTATGGCCTATTACGTACAATTTGATGAATTACTTATCCCATGGCATTTCTTAGCAGCCATTGACCAATATGAACGAAATTTACAATCCGTTCGCAAAGATATTCCGAAACGGGATGGTATCATTGCCATTCAATTTTCTGATGAATATTGGTCAGGTGCTTTAAATCCTGTACGAGATGATACTCGCCCAGAAACAATTAGTTTCTTTGGAGGGATGGGCCTAGATGGCAATAGTGACGGAGTTGCCAGCCCAAAGGATGATACCGATATAATTTTCTCCATGGCTACATTTTTAAGTAAATTTGGAACAACTGATGAGGACTTTAAATTAGCTTTATGGGAATATTACGGAAGTGAACAAGCCGTAAATCAAATCTTCGCCATTTCCAAAATGTATAGTCATTTCAAAACAACTGAGCTCGATGCCCACACATTCCCAATCCCCACTAATTACGATTACAGTTATCGGAGTACATGGGGAGACAATAGGGGCTGGGGTGGACGCCGTATTCATGAAGGAACAGATATTTTCGCTAGCTATGGTACTCCCGTACTTTCTACCTCTTATGGGGTAGTGGAAATAAAAGGATGGAACCAATTTGGTGGTTGGCGCATAGGAATTCGTGATAATCATAACTCATATCATTATTATGCCCATCTCGGTAGTTATAATAAGAAGATTAAAGTAGGCGACTTTGTCGAGCCTGGAACTGTTCTCGGTTATGTTGGTAGTTCTGGCTACGGTAAAGAAGGAACGTCCGGAAAATTCCCGCCCCATCTTCACTATGGCATTTATAAGTTCAATGGACGTACAGAATGGGCATTTGATCCATATCCATCACTACTACAATGGGAACGACTAGCTAAAAAAGCAAAGCAAAACAGTAATTAAATGTTACACACAAAAAAGAAGGATAGATAAAATTGACTTTATCCATCCTTCTTTTTCTATATATCGGTAATTTCAAAAATATTGTCGTCGCTAATCTACCAGAAACTTTCTACCTCTGATCCGTACGTTTCTCCCCTTCAATCTTTTTGACTAGATTGTTGCAATCTTCCGTACTGATTTTCCCAGCTCTGTATCTTTGCCTTGAGCGTCTACAATACCATAAGTGAATAAGCCACCTTTAAACTCGTCCAAGAAATAAACATAGCTTCTAAAGATTGGTTTCGCTTCCCATTCTCGTTCAGCCACATTACCCTTACATTACCCTTATGCCGTTTAATGACAGAAAAGTTTTTATGTAACACAAACTTTATGGGAATTAATTTTACAACAAGTACTCTTTCATTAAGTTAGGTATAAATACATAAAGTCTTTTTTAAAAATTAGAATTTCTATTTAGACATATACATTTAACTACCTATAATATAATAACCATTTGTTATTGTACTAAAAAATATTATTATTTTTTCACTAAAAGAGGTTTATTTATATTTAAATTAAGGTATTGAATAATAATTGCACTATAGCAATTTATAGTAATCAAATTAGCAAAGGATGGAAAAAGATGAACGGAATTTTTCAATTTAAAACACTTAAAGCCCGAATATTAAGTGCATTTCTTCTTTTATTAGTACTAGTTGCTTGTTTTAATGCCTATACTTACATTTCCAATAATAAGATGGAAAAACAAGCTGAAAGTTTAGTGAATTTAGATTTAGTTGACTTAAATGCAAGTGAAAAATTAGCAATGTCTATGAGTGTTCGTCTCAATGCAGCTTTAATCTATGTAACGACAGGAAATGAAAAATACATAGAAACATTTAATAAATATCGTCAAATTGCTGAGGAAAGCATTGACCTCTTGAATAAACACGAAAAAAATCCTAAGCGTGAAAAGCTAGCAGCAAAGGGAACCGAGTGGAGCAATCGTGTCAATACCGAGGTATTCGATGTCTATAAAAAAGGCGATAAAGAATTAGCATTAAAAAATTTAATGGCTATGAATAATGTGGTAACGGAAGTTCGTACTGGTTATGAAAATTTAGCAAATAAACGCGCAGATGAAATTATTAAAATAGGAGATACAGTAGTATCTACAAGCCAACACAATAAAACGCTTGGACTTATTTTTAGTATTGGATTAGCAATTGCAGGAATTATTATTGCTATAGTCACGTCTAACAAAATTTCAAAACCTATTACGATTGTCTCAAAGCGTATGAGCGAATTAGCGGATGGTAACTTGCAACATGAACCACTTCCAATAATTCACCGTGATGAGGTTGGTCAATTAAAGCTTTCCGCAAATAATATGAGTGAAAAATTAAAGCAAATGATAAGCTCAATTCATGCTGTTTCCGAAACAGTAGCAGCTAGTAGCGAAGAGCTGGCCCAATCTTCTAATGAAGTACAATCAGGTACAGAACAAATTACCGTAACTATGCAGGAGCTAGCCTCTGGCACTGAAACACAAGCATCTACAGCAGGTGATTTAGCCGAAACAATGACTTCTTTCCAACGAAGTATTCACGAAACAACACAGGAAGGCATTGAATTAACAGCGCATTCAAATCTTGTACAAGAACTAACGACTACAGGTAAAGGCTTAATGGCACAATCAACACAACAAATGGCAACCATTAATGAAATTGTTTTAGATTCAGTGAAAAAAGTGGAAGGCTTAAATGCACAGTCTGCTGAAATTTCCAAACTTGTTTCAGTCATAGACGATATTTCAAATCAAACAAATTTACTGGCCTTAAACGCAGCCATCGAAGCAGCTCGGGCAGGTGAGCACGGTAAAGGTTTTGCAGTTGTAGCCGATGAAGTTCGAAAGCTTGCAGAACAAGTACAGTTCTCTGTCACTGATATTTCTACAATCGTCAACCGTATACAAGGTGAAACTGGTAATGTAACAACCGCTCTACAATCTGGCTATGAGGAAGTAAAAAGAGGAACTATACAACTAGATCAAACAAATGAAACATTTGAACAAATTTCGGAAGCCGTTGAGGACATGATTCTTAACATAAATACCATTTCAGGCAATTTAAATAAAGTTGCTCAAAATTCCGAATCCATCAATGTCTCCATCGATGAAATGGCTTCTATTTCTCAAGAGTCTGCAGCTGGTGTAGAACAAACAACAGCAACTGTAGAGGAAACAGCTGCTACTATGGAAGAAATTTCAAGGGGTGCAAATCATCTCGCTAGTATGGCTGAAGAGCTAAATATTCAATTACAGCAATTTAAAATTTAAAGTACGGATTCATAATACCCTTTAATTTGGAGAACGTGAACGTTTTGGGTCTCTAACGGAGATTTCTTTGGTACCCCGAGCACTTTGGAGTGATACCTGATCAATTCTTTCGCTCACCCGAGCACTTTGAGACGATACCTGATCACTTCTCTCGCTCACCCAATCACTTTAAGATGATACCTGATCATCATTCTAGATTATCCTAAAAGCTAAAAAGCTATCTCGACATTACGTTCGAGATAGCTTTCTTTACTATGTTTATTGCCACTGTCTAATTGGTACCCTTTCAAGCTCATAGCGTTTGATAATAACACTGATCTTCTGAAACCATTCCTCACATAACTCTAACGCTTCTTGATACTCATCCTCTTCTCTTGAAATAGGCTCACCGTTATCTAGAAAAACATATTCTAGAATAGGATCAGATAAGTTATCAGCTACAATCTTCAACGTCAATTGAGTCACAGTGTTATCCTCAGGGTCCTCTTCATCGGATTCCTCTTCTTCTATATCCAGATCTTCACCAAGTAATGAACCACTTATTAAACTATTGCTAGTCCTAGCAATATACATTTCGTCCTCTACTATAGCAACTTCATATATTTTATTGAATGAGATTTCTTTTTTAATCAAATCTTCTTCTAAATCTTCTCTACTTACGAGAAAAAGTGTATTTGTAGGTTCGTTTAGTAATAAAGCGTTTAAACAATCATTTGAGATAATGCAATGCGTATGAGGGATAGCCATAAGCTCCTCCTCACTTGCCTCTTTCATTTCATTTAATCTATTGTTATAGATATATCGTTCTTTAACATATCGAATAATTCCTGCTATTAATACTCCTAAACCAATTAAAAAATAGACGTTGCTAAAGATAGCCGTTTCGACTAACTTTGCTAGTAATAAATAGATCATTCCTAGAAATACAAGAAAAAAGGTTTTCATCCATATCCCACCCTCAAAAAGATAATCGATAGGTTTATTTCATCCATGTTAATAGAAATTTTATTCTAACGATTATCTTTTCATTCTTAATTTCTGTGGGAAATATCTGTGTTTTTAGCGTCTACATCAAACTTTGAAACGGATTTTTCCAGTTCTTCTGCCATTTTGTTCAGTTTTAAAATAGAATGGAGGATATCTTGATTGTAGCTTTCTTGCTCCATCGTACGCTCTACAACACTTTCTGTTGCCTTTGCAGCCTTATTAGCTAGCATCGTTGTTTCCATAACGCCTGCTGTAATCTCCTCAGAAAATGCAGACATTTCTTCTGAGGTTACAGAAACTTGTTTGGTATGAGATACTACGCCCTGAATAGATTGGAGAATACTTTCAAATGATTTTCCAGCTTCTTCAACAGCTTGTAAACCATCTTCTACATTTCCTGTTACAACATTCATCGTTTGCACCGTTAAGCTCGTATCCTCATTTATTTTGGAAATCAAATTTGATATACTATTCGCCGATTTTTCTGATTGCTCCGCGAGCTTTCTAACTTCTTCAGCTACTACGGCAAAGCCCTTTCCAGATTCATCGTCGAACTCCTTTATTTTCTATGCGAATACTTACTTTTAAATTTTGGTAATAATAAATTTTACAACATTATCCTGGTAAAATGTCTCTATTTCCAAAGTACTTTATTTTTTTGCTAAAACAAGCTAAAATTGCCATTTTCAAGTGTTTTTTTATGCATAAAAAAACACAAGGGCATTAAAAATCAATGCCCTCATGTTCCCGAATTTTCATTTATAAATAATCATCAATTTGAATGATCCATTAATTCCTCTTTACCACCAACATCATCTAAAGTCTTATCTTTTTCAATCTTATGCATCTCAAGAACATGTTGCGAAGGTGGAATAAGCAAACTTACAATAACAATTGTAATACCTGTGATCACAACGCCTGAGAAAACAGGTGCTTGCCACAGCTCATTTAACAAACCTAAAAATCCTTTTGATTGGATTGTAAGACTAGGCACATGTGTTAAAGATGTAATAGTGTAATAAACTAACCCGACAGTTATACTAGCCCAAACTGCAGGTGTACTTACCCGCTTCCAAAACGGTCCTAAAACGATTGGCCAGAAAATCGTCACGAAGACAATATCCCATGCCAAATATGCTAAATCAATTACTTTCTGGAAGCTGACCGCTAAAACTAAGCCTAGCAAAGCGCTTAAAATAATAATAAGTCTTGAAAATCTTAATAGTTTTTTAGGATCTGGGTTACGATTAATAAAGTCTAAATAAATGTTTTTTGTGATAATTCCTGAAGTCGCAACATAACACGCGGCTACAGTAGACATCCCCATCGCTGCCATTGCTGTTAAAAAGATGGCTGCTAATAATGGAGGGAAATATCCTTGAGCAAAGGCAAGCATTAACGTCTCTGGGTTTGTACTATTAGGATAAATCGTTTTGAACGCTTCTCCTAACATACCCGGAATCCAGCTGATCGCGATAATAATAGTTCCAGCTATAATCATACTGCGCTGTGCTACTTTTGGACTTTTCGCCGCGGCTACCCTTTGTCCTAAGTCCACTGCCGGAATATCACCAAGTGCTAACACAAGATATAGCGTCCAAAACTCTGCTCCAGCCTTATTGAAGAGTTCACTAATATTCCACCACTCCGGGTTAAATGTTACATCAGGGTAATAGAATAAGATAAAAATTGTGATCCCTACTATACCTGCTACTGCCAGTGCCCCCTGAACAATTTCCGTATAGGCTACAGCCCATAGGCCCCCAATTACAGAATATAAGGCAGTTAATGATACAAAAAGTAATGCTGCTGGAATGAAATCAATTTGCAACAGCTGCTGAATAATATACGTGCCACCAACTGTTAACGCAGCGGCATTAAAGACACCAAAGGCAATTGCCATGACGACGCCTGTATAAGCACCTAGCTTTTTACTGCCATATCTTAATCCATAGTAGTCTGCTAATGTCCAGCCTTTTAATCTACGTAAAGGCTTCGTCCAAATGAGTGCTCCAAGAATCATACAAGTCCCTAAACCGCCCATTGTCGCTGAACCTTCAAAGCCGCCACTTGTGTAGCCAGAGCCTACTGCTGCAAAGAAGAATGGGGCTGCTAATAAGGCCGCCACTAGACTTCCTGTGACAACAGATAAAGGCATGCTCCACCCAGCAACAATTAAATCCTCTGCAGTATTAACTCGTTTGTATCCTTTATATCCAATGTAATAAATAAAAATTAAGTATAAGCTAAAGATGATTATATTTAACATTGTATTGCTCCTTAGTTTTTCACATTAACCGTTCATAACGACTCCGCCATTAGGCGTTAACACTTGACCTGTATAGAAATTCGCATTTTCTGAAGCTAAAAATAACACAGTCTTTGCGATTTCCTCTGGTTGAGCTAATCGTTTTAACGGATATTTAGCAGACTCTTCCTCTACATAATTCTCTCCGAATTCCTTTAGGATGTCTGTAAATGTACCACTAGGAGCTACTGCATTGACTAGTATCGAAGGTGCTAACTCTCGTGCCAAAGCCTTCGTAAATGCATTAATGCCACCCTTTGCAGCAGAATAATGCGTAAATTCCTCACAACCTAAACTACCAATATCAGAAGAAATATTAATAATTTTTCCGTTGTTTCGTTCTTTCATTCTTTTTGCTGCTTCTCGACAATTGTAGAAGCAACCATATAGATGAACTTTAATCATTTTATCCCACTGCTCATCTGTTAAATCCGTAATACTTGAAGCCTGTGCGAAACCAGCGTTATTGACAAGAATATCGATAGCGCCTAACTGTTTGTCCAAATATTGATACATAGCTTGAACTTGCTGTGAATTCGATACATCTGCATTAAATTTTATAGCCTGTACACCAAACTTTTCTGCTTGTGCACGAGCCTCTTCTGCCTCGTTATCATCACCAATATAATTGATACATACATTGGCTCCTTGCTCGGCAAAGCCTAAAGCAATGGCTTTGCCGATTCCTTTACTTGAACCCGTAATTAGTACATTTTTTCCTTTAAAATTAATTTCCATTATTGACCGTTCTCCAATTTGAATTTTGCTACAAGTACCTGTAATTCTTCTGCTGTTTTTCCTAATGAAGAAGATGCCTCTTTCACCTCTTGCATGGTCGTCAATTGCTCTTGCGTTGCATTTGACACATTCGCTGAGAATTCAGATGACTGCCCCGCAGATTGCTTAATATTATTAACAGATGCTGCTACTTCCTCCGAAGAAGCTGAAATTTGTTGAGATGCAGCTGAAATTTCACGTATCTGACTTGCAACTTCTTCTGATGAAGTGAGAATTTCTTTAAAGATTTCTCCTACTTCGTTTGTAAACTCCATACCAGCCTTTACATCTTCTTTCCCTTTTTCCATAACCGTGATAGAGGCGTTAGAATCAGCTTGAATAGTACTAATTAAATTGTATATTTCCGTTGCAGATTGAGATGATTGTTCCGCTAATCGTCTAACCTCATCAGCGACAACCGCGAAGCCTTTCCCATGCTCTCCAGCTCTAGCAGCTTCGATTGCCGCATTCAATGCTAGTAGATTTGTTTGATCTGCTATGGCTGTAATAAGATTTACGATATCGCTAATTTTTTTCGTATTGATATGTAATCCGTTTATTGTTGTACCGATTTGTTCAACAGAATAATTAATCAACTCCATTTGTGCAATGACTTGCTGAACAACATGATTTCCACGTTCTGAAGCTTGCGAAGCAGAAATAGATGATTCAGCGGCCGTATTAGCAGAGTCAGCAATTTGCTGGATTCCTGTCGCTGTTTCTTCCATAGCAGCAGCTGTTTCCTCAGTCATTACCATTGAAGCCTCAGCGTTTTGCGTGATTTGTCCCATGTCTTGAGCAATAGTTGTTGAGCTGTTATATGTTTCTGCTGCATTAACAGTTAGCTGATTAGCAGCAGAAGAAACGTTGTCAGATGTATTTCTAATATTTAAAATGATATGTTGTAAATTCGAAACCATCGTATTAATAGATTTAGATAAATTTCCGATTTCGTCCTTCGTTATTTCTAAATCTACATTTACTAATTCCCCATTCGCTACTTGATTTGCAGCGTTCACTACTTTCTTAAGTGGTTTTAATAGACGATCAATAATTATGTAGAGTAAAACTAATAGAAGTAAAATTCCAATAACAGCTATAACAATTTGTTTTATGACACTTGTTTTAATGATGGTATTTATGTAGTCCGCAGAATAATCAATGCCTAATAACGCAATTAGCTTGCCATTGTCATCTTTAATAGGGGTAAACACAGTTCGCCATGAACCATAAGGATCTTCGAAAATATCAGTTACAGCAGTGCTATTATTTTTA
Organism: Lysinibacillus sp. NPDC056185; assembly: GCF_047737915.1. Lineage (NCBI taxonomy): Bacteria > Bacillati > Bacillota > Bacilli > Caryophanales > Bacillaceae > Lysinibacillus > Lysinibacillus sp. NPDC056185. Next base: position 16,584 of record NZ_JBLLLQ010000020.1, on the reverse strand, counting down.
ATTGCCAATTTAGCTGTTTTTACATGTTCATCTGCTAAATCAGTAAAGATTTCACCCGCTTCATAGACATCATTCAAATTAGATGTATAGCCAATCGGGTTAACGCCACCTGCGTCCTTCACATCCCAAATATAGCTCCAACTCATAATACCTTGTTCTTCTTGGATCTTATCGAGTTGCTTTTGAATTTTCTTAAATTCAGCATTAGTCTCTCCCTTTTCAGTCAATAAATCTTTAACCTCATTACTATCAAGATTCATAGCTGTCAATAAACCAACACTTTTCAACTCTTGTTCTAAATCAACAGACATTCGATTGTTTAATTCTCTAATACTTTGCGTAGTAATAATAGCAATTAGAAGCAAAACAATAATAGAAACCGTTAGTAAAAGTTTGTTTTTTAATGAAACATTTTTAAACAACTTCATGATTATTACTTCCTCCTTTATCGTATTTTTGGCAAAAAAAAGAACCTATTTCAAAAGAAACAGGCATCAAAGAATATGACTAGCAATATATGTACTTAACTAGTACTCCTTTGCAGCTCAGCCATCATAGTATTTATTACCTTAGATCTGTAGCTTTGCGTCTCTACCTTTCAGTAGATTTGCCCATCTTTTTCCTCCTCAAATTAACACAATGGGTAAAAGTAGTCAATGTTACCAGTTGAAAAACCACATAATATTTACCATTTTACTATTACAATAAAATGAACAATATTACATAATTTTCTCGGCTCATCCGCAATTCTCTTCAGAGAAATTAAAAACAGCTACAACGCAATATTGTAGCTGCTACTATAATTTTAAATAATCAATTACCCCTAAATGATTATTCAAATTAAAGATATATCTATTTTAGTGTCATGTATAAGACTGACGGTATAAATGATAAAGCAAACATACAGGAATACCACATAGATGTACGGCGTAATGAAAAACGAACTTGTTTCTTTTCTGCATAAAAAATGTCTAACATCACTGAAGCAACAACAAGTGGGATCGTAACACATGCGAAAGCAACTAATAAAATGTTTAAACCAAACATAAAAGCACCCCTCTGTTCGTGAACATTTATTTTTCCTCTTTGTGACAACTTTATGTCAATTTCAGTGTACACAATTTCGTCACAAACTGTCAACTACATTCAACTAAGAAAAATGTGCTTTTTGCAGAATTTTTTTATCGTAATAGAGATTTTATGTAAAACCTTTCACAAAAAAAGCAACTGCAAAATTGCGGTTGCTTTTTTAATCATTAATTCATTGATTCTTTATCAAATTTTACACTTGACAATTCACAAGAGACGTTTTTAATCTCTATATTTATCTGTAAGCCCTCTTAAGAAATTTCTCACAAAGCGATCGCCACATTCTTTATAGTTACGATGACTTGGATTTCTTAAAATGGCACCTAATTCGCCTTTTGAAACGCTAACGCCCCCATCATATAAAATATCGAGCATCTCCTCACTCGTTAAGGCTAACGCAATCTTCACTTTCTTTAATAGCATATTATTAGGGCTTTCTTTTCCTGAAACAGGTAGTGGGCCTTCTGGTTGACCAGACTTAGACTTTTGCGGACCTCGTTTAAATGTAATAAATCCATTTAAAAAAGCCTCTACCATTTTATTATTACATTTAATGTATTCTTCTGGTGCTTCTTCCTCATCATAAACTTTAATAAGCATGTTCAATACTTCTTCCTTCGTATAGTCCATGCCACCTAGCTGAAAAATTTTAACCATATCTGTATTTTTGATATCTAATGCATATCTTAAACGGATTAAAATATCATTGTTCGTCATTTTTAAAAAACCTCCATTTTAACTGTAAAAGCGCTTCTAATAGTCCTATCCAAATTGAAGCATTACTTTATTATAGCAGAGACATTCACAATTTTAGTTAGCTTTCCAAAAGTTACTTTACTATAGTATTTAGAATGTGCATTTTATTTTTTAACATGTATGATTAGCTAACTCTCGACCATTCTAATCACAAGGAGGTGAGATAAATGGCTAATCGTAGTTCAAATAAGCTACTAGTTCCCGGTGTACATGAAGCCGTTAATCAATTGAAATATGAAATCGCACAAGAATTTAATGTACAATTAGGGCCAGAAGCCTCTTCTCGTGCAAACGGTTCAGTCGGAGGAGAAATAACAAAACGCCTCGTAGAAATGGCTGAAAAACGTTCAAAAGGTTTATTATAATAATAATTCAAAAAGAACGAATCCCTTTTTTAAAATTGGAATTCGTTCTTTCAATTTTAATTATTAAATTTCAACCGGTTGTAAAGCCTCGCTCGCCCCTTTTTTTAGAGTTAACATCACGATAAAGGAAATGCAATATAAGGCTGCTAAATAGATCATTACGACCGTCATATCATAACTTTGAAGAATATAGCCGACAAAGATCGGTGAAAATCCTCCAATTGCTCTACCGAAGTTAAAAATCGTGTTTGTTGCTGTACTTCGAATTTGCACCGGATAGAAGCTACTAATTAAAGCTCCATACCCTGCGAACATGCCGTTTGAGAAAAAGCCAACAATTGCACCACCGATTAAAATTGCGACACTTCCTGTGGCATAGGAGTATAAAAACACAGCACATGCTGAAGCAAGTAAAAAGAAACCAAAAGCACGCTTTGCTCCAAATCGGTCCATAAATCGTCCGAATGTTAGCATCCCGATAATCATGCCAACTGCTGTACTGATTGTCCAAAGTGCCGAGCTTGAAACGGATAAACCTTGAGATTTTTGCAACATAGATGGCAACCAAATCATTAAGCCATTGTAGCCAGCAATTTGAACAGTTGCCATAACGATTAATGAAATTGTCGTCATCGAAGTTCGAGGCGTTTCAAATAGCTGCACCAACTTCCCTTTTTCATGTTGCTTGTTGATTTTTTTATTTTTCTGAGAAGCCACCCACTCTGGTGATTCCTCAAGATTTTTTCGCACAATGAATGCGAAGATGACAGGTAACACACCAACAAAGAATAAAGCTCTCCATCCTAAAGTCGGTAGAATAACGGCACTTAGTAACGCTGCTAAAATAACACCGTATTGAGCACCTACACTAACATATGAAGAAGCTCTTCCTTGCTTATTCTTCGGCCAAGCCTCGGCAACAAGCGCCATACCAATGCCGTATTCACCCCCTGCACCAAGACCAGCGATAAATCTATACATATAAATTTGTTCAATATTTGTTGCTAATCCAGTTAAAGCTGTACCAAGCGCAAACAACAAGACGGTATAAGTAAATACTTTTACTCGCCCATACTTATCAGCTAAAACTCCAAAAATAATGCCGCCTAACAGCATGCCAATATTCGTTACGGAAGAAATCAGTCCACCCGTTGCAAAATCAATGTTAAATTCCGAAATAATCATTGTCATCGCAAAGGAAATAAACATAATGTCCATCCCTTCCAACGTTAAACCAGCTACTGACGCTACCACTGTTTTCTTACGATAATCCATTCTTACAATCCTCCAGTTTTTTAAAATCTCTTTTAGCCTATTTGAGGGAATGGATTACACAATTCTTGTCCATTCTCTTTTGAAGCCTCACGGGACTCCCTTTAAAAGAGGTATAATTGGCAAAATAAAAAGCCCTTCTGTCACAGAGGACAAAAAGGCATGCGAAAACAAAGATATTGTTAGCTTAAAAATATCATGTAGCCCTTTTCAGCCTCTCTGGACCGTATTAAAGGAAATTTATTTCGTTCATTTATATCGTTCTACATTCTATAAGATTATTATCGAAAAAGCAATGTTTTATAGTAGAAAAAATTACCTTATCCCTTAGAAAGTAACGATGAAATGATTTTTTTATGCTTCATTTTCCCTGTGATAAATGAGAAAACATCTTCCTCCTTGCATATAGATAAAATCCTATTTGAATGATAAGGTAAATTCCTGATACGCTAAAGAACTGCCATAGTATTTCTGGATTCCTTATGACACCACCAACATCATTTGCCATAGAAATAACATATAGAAAGGCTAAGCCCATGCCTGCTAGTGTTGGGATAAAGAATATGATTGTCATCTCCCTTGATATCATTCGCTTTACTTCTGTCGCAGTAATCCCTATATTATAAAGGGAATTAGGCAACAAAAAAGAGGGGTTCATTGTCCCCTCTTTTCACCAAACTCAGTCTTTTTTTATTATATATTTTTTCCACACTCATTTTTCCCTAAAAGAATATTATTTTATAAAAGTACAACACTGTTCGTAGGCAGCAAATATTTTTATCTTAATTTCATTTTTTAAATTTGGGTTCTGCCGTTGGTTTCCTGTATCTGTTCATTAAGTTGTTTCTCTACGTTCTCCGGTTTTTTAGACCAATAAGTGGCGAGAATCGGACCGGAAATATTATGCCAAACAGCGCCAAGAACACTAGGTAGTGCAGCTAATGGACCAAAATGAGCAGTGGCTAATGCTACACCTAGACCAGAGTTTTGCATGCCAACTTCAATAGAAATAGCTCTTCGATTACTTTCATCAAGCCCTAATACACGTGCTGTTAAATAGCCAAACAGCAATCCGAATGCATTATGGAGCGCTACTGCTGCAAAAATAATGGCTCCCGCCGAAGCGATACTATTAACATTACCCGCAACAACAGCAGAGACAATGATCATAATAGCAACTACTGAGATAAGTGGAATGACATTCATGCTTTTTTCTACAACTTGAGGAGCAAATCTTCTTACAACTATACCTAGGATAATTGGGAAAATGATTACTTGAATAATTGAAGTAAACATCGCCATTGGATCCACCGGCATCCATTTACCTGCAAGTAATAGTAGTATTAATGGTGTTGCAATTGGAGCTAATAACGTCGAAAAAGATGTCATTGTGATTGATAATGGTACATTACCTTTAGCTAGATACACCATGACGTTTGAAGCAGTACCCCCTGGAACGGAGCCAAGAAGGACTAGCCCTGCAGCTAATTCCGCTGGTAAGTTCATAATATAAGCAATTAAAAAAGCGGCAAGTGGCATGATAATATATTGGGCACATACACCAATGATGACTGGCATTGGATTCGTTATGATCAGTTTGAAATCAATCGCTTTTAACGTCAGCCCCATACCAAACATAACAATGCCTAGCAAAATCGTGATATATCCCCCAAATATTAAAAATGGATCTGGAGCTATAAAGGCAATAACTGCTATACAGATGACCCATACGGCAAAGTATTTTCCAGCTATCGTACTAATGGCTTCTAAAATTTTCATATTTCCACTCCCTCTTTCTTTATTTTTAATATTTTATTTGGATTTAAGAGACCGTCAGGATCGAGCGCTTGTTTAATCTTTTCCATCACAAGCAGTGCTTTTCCATGTTCTTTCTCTTGGTATTTCTGTTTACCGATGCCGACGCCATGCTCTCCTGTACAAGTTCCCCCTCGTTCAAGTGCATACATCACAATCAACTCATTAAATTCATCAGCTTTTTTTATTTCATTAGAATCATTCATATCAATCATTAAAAGAACATGGAAATTGCCATCACCTACGTGGCCAACAATCCCACCTGTAAGCGCTAATAAATTAAGTGCTTCTCTCGCATGGTCAATAGCACCTGCTAACTCGGAAATTGGTAAACAAACATCAGTCACCATTAGTTTTTTTCCTGGGTGTCCATGGACATAGGCGTAAGCTAAATTATGGCGAGCTTCCCACAGCTGATTTCGAGCTGCATTATCGGCCTCGAATTCAATATTTTCACAATCGTGCGTTGCTACAATCTCCTTCATAAATTCAACGTCTTGCTTTAAGCCAGCTTCATTGCCCTGAAACTCTAAAAATAAGGTTGGTTGTTCCTCATAAGCTGTTTTACTATGCAAGTTCACTTGTTTCATTGAAGGTTCATCTACCAGTTCAACCCTTGCAATTGGAATTCCCGCTTGTAAAATACTAATGACTGCTTCGACAGCATCATTGACTTTTTTGAAGGATGCTCGAGCAGCCATAACATATTCAGGAATCCCATAGACTCTTAGCGTCAATTCAGTAAAGCAGCCGAGCGTTCCCTCAGACCCAACAAATAGACCGTTTAAATGATAACCAGATGAAGATTTTTCTGCTAAATTCCCCGTATGAATCACCGTACCATCAGAGAGAACAACCTCTAAATCCCGAACTTGATCGCGCATAACCCCATATTTAACAGATGTTGTTCCACTAGCATTTGTTGCTGCCATACCCCCAAGTGTTGCATCTGCTCCCGGATCCACAGAGAAAAACAATCCGTATTTTTTCAACTCTTTATTCAACTGAGAACGCGTCACCCCTGGTTGAACTTTTACGAGAAAGTCCTTCTCCCTAACTTCTATTATTTTGTTCATGAGGGAAAAATCTATCGTTATCCCGTGGTCATAAGGAATAACATGCCCTTCTAAGCTTGTTCCTCTTCCAAATGGTACGATCGGTACTTTGTATTGGTTTGCTATGTTTATAATAAAACTCACTTCTTCCGTCGTTGTCGGAAACACAACAATATCCGGTAGACTTGCAATATGATACGATTCATCACTGCTATGTTGTTCTAAAATCGTTTGATTGATCGTTACTTGGCTTTCAGTAAGAATACTCCGTAGAGCAATCACCAATTCTTCATTTGTTGCAATCATTATATGCTCCCCCTTTTTACTCTCATTCTTCCAAAGTACTTGTTAATGTTATTTACTAGTTTGAATTATATATGTCATACCAATTTCTCCTATTCTTCAAATTGGTCCAACCTTTTAATATTATACTAAATATTCTGAAAATATCAATAATTATTATTTTTCTTAAATTGATAATCATTAAGTATTTCTGTATGATTAAAGCGTTTATAGTACTATGTATTTGAGGGGTGGGACATAGGTAATGCCACAACCAAAGAAAAAAGCATATCAAGTAATTGTTGATCAAATAAGGGAATATTTTTTAAATGGGGAATTACAGCCTGGAGAAAAACTCCCGACGGAAAGAGAATTAGCGAGTCGTTTTAATGTAAGTCGAACATCAGTTAGAGAGGCACTTCGGAAGCTTGAAATAAAAGGGATTATTGAAATTAAACAAGGCAGTGGCAGCTTTATCAAAGCACCAGATTTCCATTCATTAGGAGAAGAACTTTCATCTACAATCATAAAAACTGAAAAAAAACTAATATATGAAATGTTAGAGCTTCGCCAAATACTTGAAGTAGAATGTGCCTTTTTAGCTTCACAACGAGCCACTTCAGAAGACTTAGAACGAATTGGTAAAGCCTTAGAAATGATGGACCGAGCTAAAAATGATGTAGAATTAGGAATTCAAGCTGATCTAAGTTTCCATATCAATATTGTTCTCGCTTCACATAATTCGATATTTTTACAATTATTTCAAACCCTTAGCGAACATATGCAAGATACAATCCGAGCTACCCGAAGACAACGCTTGAAAGATCCAGAACGCACGCAAGAGACTATTGATGAACATAAAGAAATTTACTTGGCCATCGCAGCTGGTGATGCGAATCAAGCCAAACAACTCATGGAAAAGCATATTAAGCAAATAAGAAGAGAATTGTCAGAGTCACTTTTAAGTCATATTAGAGAACAACACGACTAAAACCACACCTGCTCTTAATAGACTACTATATATTTCATCATGAGGTGTTTTGAATTGCTCTTGTTATAGAGGTGGGAGACTTCTGTACCTGACGCTACAAAAGACATTTGTAACTGACGCTTCGCTTTCGCTACTAAAACATTTGTAGCTGACGCTTCGCTTTCGCTACTAAAACATTTGCTGAGAGAAGTTAAATTAACCTAGAAAAAGACCCGGATTCGTATTAAATCAAATCCGGGATATTATTGATAAAGAACTAAAAATAAGAAAAATTGTTTTACAATTCTAACTCCAACCACACCACCGCTTCACAATGTGCAGAGTGTATGTGGTAACAGAAGGGTAAGTACACGAGGTGATGTAATTTATTTTTCCTTTAACGTGAGTTACATCATCTCATTGTCCCCGTCCCATTCTTTTCCAAAGTTATCAAGCAATGCACGCACTTCGTCTGTTGATTTCGTATTCATCAATTGATTTCTTAATTCACCAGCTCCACGGAATCCCTTAACATAAATTTTGAAAAAACGATGAAGCCCTGTGATGGAACGTGGTAGTTCTTCCGCATATTGATCTTGAAGATCAAGCTGCAGTCTTAAAAGATCAAGGTACTCTTTACTGCTATGCTCTCTTGGCTCCTTTTCAAAAGCAAAAGGATTTTTAAAAATACCTCGCCCGATCATAACGCCATCAATGCCATATTGTTCAGCAAGCTGTAGCCCAGTTTGACGGTCAGGAATATCACCATTAATTGTTATTAGTGTGTTTGGTGCGATACGGTCACGTAATTTTTTGATTTCCGGAATTAGCTCCCAATGCGCATCTACTTGACTCATTTCCTTTCTTGTACGTAAATGAATAGAAAGGTTCGCAATATCCTGTTTTAAAATATGCGTTAGCCATTCTTCCCACTCATTTACATCGTTAAAGCCAAGTCGTGTTTTCACGCTGACAGGCAGTCCGCCCGCTTTTGCTGCTTGAATAAGCTCTGCCGCAACGTCTGGACGCAAAATAAGGCCACTACCCTTCCCTCTCGATGCCACATTCGGTACAGGGCATCCCATATTAATATCAATGCCTTTAAATCCTAGCTCTGCCATGCCAATACTCATTTGCCGGAAATATTCGGGATTATCTCCCCAAATATGTGCCACCATTGGTTGTTCATCTTCTGTAAAAATCAAACGGCCACGCACACTTTTCATGCCCTCTGGATGACAATAGCTATCCGAGTTTGTAAACTCTGTAAAAAATACATCCGGTCGACCTGCTTCACTTACTACGCGACGAAAAACAACATCTGTCACATCTTCCATTGGTGCAAGTACAAAAAATGGTCGTGGTAAATCACGCCAAAAATTATCTATCATTTTCAAACTCAAATCCTCTCAATATGGATACAACTTCAAACTCTTGGTCATAAAATATAAAGCCCAATGTTCCACTTCTTTTACACTTATATCATGTTCAATAACTTATTATCAAACACAAGTACATTTGGCATTTATAAAAATTTTAACGAAAATAGATTCTAAATGGTATGTTTATAAACAAAAAGCAGATGGCATAGATTTTTGAACTGAACCCCGAATAGTGGACACTTTATTCCAAAAACATAAAAAAGCAATTCAAGATAACGGTTAATTTATCATAAAGCAATCGAATTATAAACCCTTTGATATCAAACCCACCTTCTTGAACTTATTATAATGTTCTGATACCAATATTATGAGGTGTATAATTTTCATCATATAGATCAAAAGTAACCTCTTCTATTCAAGCATAAGATTCAACTAAAAACCCTTCCATGCTTACACAAAAAAGGATGGAATATTCACTCCATCCTTTCAGAGTTCTATCATTTACTAATCAATCACCCGAGCAACATTCCTACCACAAGTCTTGCATTTCCCCTTCAATACAGGGGCATTTTCTCCCTCTTGTATCGTGTACTTCACAATTTCCGTTACACCACAATTGCCACAAAATACGTTTTTTACGAGCATTTCTCTGATATCTTTCGGGATAGAGAGCCATTTTTTTGCTGCGTTCATTATGATCGCTCCTTTAGAGTTAGTTCCGTAACAACCTCCACATGTGTCGAATGCGGGAACATATCTACAGGTTGAATTTCCTGCGTTTGATAGCCACCATCCTCCAAAATTCGAAGGTCACGTGCTAGTGTAGCTGGATTACAGGACACATAAACAACGCGCTTAGGACGCTGCTCTAAAATTGTCTTTAGTAGCGCTTCATCGCACCCTTTACGTGGTGGGTCTACTACTAAAACATCCGCTTCTTTGCCTTCCTTATACCAGCGTGGAATTACTTCCTCTGCTGGACCTGCCTCAAAATACGTATTAGTGAAACCATTTAATTCTGCGTTGCGCTTCGCATCTTCAATAGCTTGCGGTACAATTTCTACACCCATAACAGCCTTTGCTTTTTGTGCAAGGAATAATGAAATTGTCCCGATACCACAGTAAGCATCAATTACTCGTTCATCACCCTGCAAGTTAGCATAGTCTAATGCTTGCTTGTATAGAACTTCCGTTTGCTGAGGATTTACTTGATAAAATGAACGAGCTGAAATTTCAAAGCGAACATCGCCAATTGTATCAATAATAACGTCCTTGCCCCATAGATTTACTGTTTCATCACCGAAAATAACGTTCGTTTTGTCGCTGTTAACGTTTTGCATAATTGATGTTACATTCGAGACAAGTTTCTGAATTGTCGCAACAGCAGCTTCTTTTTGCGGGAATTTTTTCTTTTTAGTTACAAGAACAACCATAACTTCACCAGTTGCTCGTGCTTTACGAATGACTACATGGCGTAGCATTCCCTCATGTGTTTGCTCGTTATATGGTCGAATACCGATTGCCGCTAATTCCTTTTTCAAACCTGCAAGAATAGCGTCCGCTTCTCCTGTCTGAATTAAGCAACGCTCCATATCCACAATGCTATGAGACTTCGTTTTATAGAAGCCAGCAATTGCTTGTCCTGCTTCATTTGAGGAGAAAGGTATTTGTGCTTTATTACGGTAATGCCAAGGCTCTTCCATGCCTTTCACAGGTAAAATAGGTGCATCAATTTTACCAATGCGCTGCATGACATTACGCACCATGTTTTCTTTCCATTTTAACTGCCCTTCATAAGATAGATGCTGTAATTGGCAGCCGCCACATCGCTTGAAATATTCACAAGGCGCATCTACTCGGTCTGGTGATGGTTTTAGAATTTCTGCCACCTTCGCAAAGCCGTAATTTTTTAACGTTTTTAAAACATGTACTTCCGCCGTTTCATTAGGAAGTGCACCTTGGATAAATAATGGATAGCCATCGACCTTTGCGACGCCATTGCCATCATGTGTTAAATCTTCTATATAAACTGTTAGTCGGTCATTCTTTTTCACGGGTGCTGACATTCGTACATCCTCCATTTCAATCTCTTTATTGTAGCATGTTGTGGCGGATGAAAAAAGAACAAGGCTAAATATTAACCGCTCGGGTGTTTTGAGGAAGTGATCGGGTCTGAGCTCGAACTGATCAGGTAGGCAAAGAATGTGATCCGCTTTCTTCCCAAACTGCTTGGGTTGATCCAAAAGTGATCCGCTCTCCTTCCAAACTGCTCGGGTTGACCGAAAATGTGATCAGCTCTACCCGCAAACTGCTCGGGTCAGCCCAAAAAGTGATCCGCTTTGCTCCCAAACTGCTAGGGTTGACCGAAAATGTGATCAGTTCTACCCGCAAACTGCTCGGGTCAGCCCAAAAAGTGATCCGCTTTGCTCCCAAACTGCTCGGGTAGGACGAGAATGTGATCCGCTCTCCTCCCAAACTGCTCGGGTAGGCCGAGAATGTGATCCGCTCTCCTCCCAAACTGCTCGGGTAGGCCGAGAATGTGATCCGCTCTCCTTCCAAACTGCTCGGGTAGGCCGAGAATGTGATCCGCTTTCTTCCCAAACTGCTCGGGTAGGCCCAAAAGTGATCCGCTCTCCTTCCAAACTGCTCGGGTTGACCGAAAATGTGATCAGCTCTACCCGCAAACTGCTCGGGTCAGCCCAAAAAGTGATCCGCTTTGCTCCCAAACTGCTAGGGTAGGCCGAGAATGTAATCCGCTCTCACCCCAAGCTGATCAAAAAAAAGTAATCTGCCCTGCTTACCCGAGTACCCTAACAAATACATCTTCCCCTTTATACGAGTAGAAAAAAGAGCCGCTATTCGCGACTCTTTCCCTCTTTCCTCACTGTGTGGTAATCTCGAGGTGCCCACCAGAAAGCAGCAACTACTCCGAGGATGACGACTATAAATGGCGCATAAAAAATTAAAAAACTAGCCATAGTTTTATCCCTCCTATACGTGATTGTCTTCTTTTCCGGTCACATAATTTTTGTTGAAGAGGAATAATTTCAACAGCAAGAACAGTGATGGAATAAGCAGACACAGTCCTAAAATAAACGCAATGACGAGTGCAATCGCCATTTGTGTACTTGTAAAGCTATCGTAAATTGTTAAATACGGATACAGTAAATATGGATATTGTGCAATACCATATGCGAAGAATGCCACTGCAAATTGAGCAATCAATAATCCAACCGCAAGACCGTAACTTTTTCGCATCCAAATTAACACTACAGTAATAATAAATAACACGGCTGAAATGGCGAACATCCACCATAAATTAACCATATGATCGTAACTTTCAGGATTGATGAATTTCATTTCGTACATAATGCCGAGTGCACTCACCATCAAGGGTATCGCCCAAGCAAGTGCGTATCTTCTCATTAAATCCGTGGCTTCTTTATCTTTTGCTTTGTGAGCGTACCAAGTTAAAAACACGGCTGAAATATAAAGTACAGCTGCAATGCTCAACACGACAATACTCCAAGCAAATGGGCTCGTATACAATGTCCAGTAATTTAAGACTGGTTGCCCGTCAACAATATCAACATAGCCACCAGCAGCAATCGCGAATACAACAGAGAGTGAGGCTGGAATGAGCAAGCCTGCTATCCCATATGTCAGCGTGTAACCGATATGTCCACGTGCACCATATGATTCAAATGCATAGTAAGAGCCTCGTATTGCAAGAAGCACTAGCGAAATACTAACAGGGACAAGTAATATCGTTCCATAATAGAAAGCTGTTTGTGGGAAAAATCCAACAATCCCAACAAAGAAGAATACTAAAAAGACATTGGTTACTTCCCAAACAGGTGATAAATACCGCTTAATAATATTCGTTAAAATATGATTTTTTCCGATGAGTAGGCTATAGGCATTAAAAAAGCCTGCACCAAAATCGATTGAAGCTACAATGACATAGCCAAATAGGAAAATCCATAAAACTGAAATACCTAAAATCTCTAATGTCATAAGATGTCACCGCCTTTTTCAGCATGGCGATCTTCTATTTCTCGCTCAATTGGATTCTTTTTGAACATACGAATTAAAACCACCATACTTCCTACTGCTAATACGGCATACACACCTGTAAACAACAGCATCATTAAATCTACATGGTCACTCGTTGTGGCCCCTTCTGGTGTTCGCATTAATCCATATAAGATCCAAGGCTGTCGTCCAACTTCAGCAAGCCACCATCCTGCTTCAATCGCAATAATAGAAAGTGGTCCACCTGCAACAACAATCCATCTAAACCAACGTGAATGAATAAACTGCCAATCACGTGCTTTCCCGCATACATAAACCAATGAAACCAATGCCATGAACATACCGATAAACACCATGAGATCAAAAAGGTAATGGATATATAGAGGTGGTCGATCTTCTTCAGCAAATTGATCTAAGCCAATTACCTCTGCATTTGGATTATTATGTGCTAAAACGCTCAAAGCATAAGGTACTTTAATAGCATATTTTACTTCTTCCCCATCTAATACACCAAATAGTATAAGAGAAGCTTTGTCTCCCGTTTCAAAATGCCACTCAGCTGCAGCTAGTTTTTCTGGCTGATATTCCGCTAAATACTTCCCTGAAAAGTCTCCAATAATTGCTGAAGCAATGGAGAAAATCAGACCAATCTTCATAAGTAGTAATAAAGATTTTTTATGATATATATGCTTAGAACCTCTAAGCAGACGGTATCCTGCAATTGCTGCTAACACAAATGCGGATGTCATATAGGCTGTAACGAGAACATGCGCTACCTTTGTCGGCATTGCTGGATTAAACATTGCTAAAAATGGTTGAATATTCACAAGCTGGCCGTCCACAATATCAAATCCTTGTGGCGCATTCATAAACGCATTGACAATTGTTATAAACACAGCTGACATCGATGCACCGACTGCAACCGGAATTAACAGTAGCATATGCTTCTTCTGACTATCGAAGCGATCCCAAGTATATAGGTAGATGCCTAGAAAGATGGCTTCAAAGAAAAATGCGAACGTTTCCATGAAAAGTGGTAATGCAATTGTCTGACCGGCAAGCTGCATAAAATTCGGCCATAGTAAAGATAACTGTAAGCCAATAGCTGTCCCTGTGACAACGCCGACTGCAACCGTAATAACAAAACCTCGTGCCCAACGTCTCGCCATTAAAATATAGTGCTCATCATTCTTTTTATACCCAGTCCATTGTGCGATCATGATCATTAACGGTACTCCAACACCAATCGTTGCATAAATAATGTGGAACGATAAAGTTAGTTCCGTTAATGCTCTACTCCAAAAGACTGCTGATTCATTCACCATTTCATTGCCCCCCTAACCTCCAAATATTCTTCCAAGTATGGAAAGTAGCATGATAATTGCAACACCAAAGCTTAGCCAAATGAGCTTTCTTTCCTGTGACTTATACAAAGGCAACACTTCCTTTCCCTTATCTCTACCCCATTTTCCACCATTGCAACGAAAAAAACCTTTATAATGGACCGGAATTTCGGCCTATTATAAAGGTTTCAAATTTTGTTCAAGTAATATACGCACAATTGCCAAACATTTTTCTTAATTCATTCACAATACCAATTATAGGAGAAAATTACCCCTGCATATAGGTTTTTTTACCGATTTCACCCATAAAACAAGGCTCCCTTCTAAATTGAGAGCGCCCTGTTCTAATATTTCATTAAATACGGTCTTCTTCACGAATATCTGCTAGTGGAACAAAAATCTCAATATGGCGCTTTAAGTTTTCAAATGTAGCAGGCGCATCCCCGCCATATTCACCATCTAAGTTTAAATGTATTTCATCTTCAGTAGATACTTTTACGACACTTGCCTTTTTATAAATTACACGATCATCATTCAAATGCTCGCCTCGTAATGCCATTGCAGCAAGCTGAATAAATTCAGGCAGGCTTACTTTTTTCAATACTAATAAAGTAAAGTAGCCATCATTAATACTCGCGTCAGGCGCAAGCTTTTCAAAGCCACCCACTGAATTTGTTAAGCCGCATAAAAACATCATGGCATCCCCATCGAACACTTCACCATCATATTCGATACGCATGTGGGAAGCTTTGATCGATGGAATCATTTCTACTGCTTTTAAGTAATAAGCAAGCTGTCCTAGCATTGTTTTCATTTTACTTGGCACTTCATACGTTAACTCTGTAATACGCCCACCAGCGGCAATATTGATGAAATAGCGTTCCCCATTTAATAAACCAACATCGACCGGCAACGATTCACCTTTAATAATAATGTCAACTGCAGCTTCAATATTTCGAGGAATCTGCACAGCACGAGCAAAGTCATTTGTTGTGCCCATCGGAATTAGACCCACTTTCGGTCGGTTCTCAAATGGACTGACACCTGAAACAACTTCATTTAATGTGCCGTCTCCACCAACTGCAATGATTATATCAAAGCCACGTTCAACTGCATTTTTTGCTGCAATGGTTGCATCGCCTTCACACGTTGTTGCGTGACAAGATGTCTCATAGCCTGCTACCTCTAATTTTGCCAATACTTCTGGTAGATGCTTTTTAAACACTTCACGACCAGATGTAGGATTATAAATGATTCTTGCTCGTTTCATAACATACCTTCTTTGCTTCATAAGATTCTATTTCTTTCAATGAATTATTCGTTTAAATGTTGCATTAAGCTTCCAATAGTCAACAAAAGCAAGGCATGTCCTCATTCTCTGACATGCAGCCTTACGATTTACAATTATTGTAATGCAGCTGTTACTTGCTTTTTAAAATCTTCATAGACAAATGTCCAATATGATTTATTCGTAATATTCTCTTCACGAATTTCAGCATATAGCGCTTTTTGTGCATCTTCAAATGTAGGATCTTCTTTATCCGGTAAAGTAGCTCGTTTACTCACTACTAGTTCCTGTAATTCTGGTGCACGTGGACCCCATTTTCCAACAACCTGACCAGCTTCATCTAATAAAATATAAATTGGAATTGCACGGCCACCGTTTGTTAAATGGCGATCAATTAAATCTGTATCAGCATCACGTAATACTGCGCGCATTTCTAACCCTGCTGCCTCTGCAACTCGACGAATAACTGGATTGTTTAACATTGCGTCCCCGCACCAATCCTCAGTAATTGTTAAAATTTTTGGTTGCTTGTCCTTCAGAAGTTCGATAAAGCCATCGTTTAGTGGCGCATCGAAGCCATCATAAATACGGAAGCTTTCCTCTTTTAACGTCGTCATATTATCCATATATTGTTGAATTGAAATCGCATCATTGAAATATTGTTGTTCAGTTTTCATTGATTGACCTCCTAAATTTTTATTATGTTCTATTCTATATTTTGCTATGAATACTCTTTGAAGACAACTATTAAGTGCTAATTTGGTATTTTTTAGTCATATTACGATAAAATTAGATCATCACCATAACGTACGGTTGATTTCCGTTCCAGCTGGGCGCTTTGTTGCTGTCGCTTCGCTTTCGCACAGATAAAACATTTGTTGCTGTCGCTTCGCTTTCGCACAGATAAAACATTTGTTGCTGTCGCTTCGCTT